>CACVAW010000024.1 GCA_902727925.1 uncultured Campylobacterales bacterium
ACGCTCGATAGGAGTCGAACCTACAACCTACGGAGCCGAAATCCGTTGCTCTATCCAGTTGAGCTACAAGCGCACAAAGGAATACAAAATAGTAAAACTAAATTAATAATAATTAACTTAATTTTATCATTTAAAAATGGGGTGAGATACGGGATTCGAACCCGCGACCCCCGGCACCACAAACCAGTGCTCTAACCAGCTGAGCTAATCTCACCATATATCATTATTTATATCAAAATGGTCGGGGCGAAAGGATTCGAACCTTCGACCCCCTGGTCCCAAACCAGGTGCGCTAACCAGACTGCGCTACGCCCCGATAATCATTTTTTATTTTAAGGTTGCAATTATACAACTATTCCTATTCAAAGTCAATAGGAAATGATTAAAAACCATTTCCTATTTATAAGTAAAAATTATTTAATAATAGTAATTTCTACTCTTCTATTTTGTAATCTATGTTCTGGTGTATCATTACTTACTACAGGTGATGTTTCACCTAGACCTAATGTAACAATTCTTGAATTACTTATTCCACGGTTAACAAGAAGAGTTCTTATTTTCTCTGCTCTTCTTTCAGATAATGCTTGATTAACTGCATAATTATCTACATTATCAGTATGTCCTACTAATTCAACTCTATACTGAGTGTTAGCTTTTAAGTAACTAATTAATCTTTCTACATTAGCATCACCTCTAGCTATGTTTGGAGTATTAAAGAAAAAGTTAATTGGTTTAAAGTCATTTTGACAACCAATACTATTTACATTTAATCCAACTGGAGTTTCTGGACATCTATCAAATGAATCAACTACACCATCACCATCAGTATCTAACTGATATAATGAACAACCATCACTATTTACTGAAAGACCTACTTTAGTATTTGGACAAAGATCAGCACTATTTGCTACACCATCATTATCACTATCAATACTAACTGGAACTACTATTACAGGTGCTACAGCAACAGGTGCTACTACTACTTCTTTCTTTTCAGAAACTCTCACATTACCAAGAGCAAGATTAAGTCCACCTAGTAACATATATTCTCTACCTACTCTGTCTGTGCCATCAAATCTTTGAAGTATTTTACCTTCTAGTTGAACTTGAAGTGCTTTGTATATTGGATACTTTAGACCTGCACCTACATTTGCAAATACTCCGCTTTCTAAGTTAGTACCATCTGTTTCATTTTCAAGATCTTCATATCCTAAACCAGCTAATACATAACCTTTAAGGTCTTGACCTTTTTCATATACACCATTAAGTGCTAATTTCCAGATATCACCAGTACCTATATTTCTTGGACCATTTTCAACATATTCTAATGCTAGTTGTGGTTGAATTGTAAAATTATTAAACTTAAATCCTAAATGTGCTGTTCTGTCACTTCTTCTATCAGCTCCATTAAGAGTTTCTGAGTTAAAGTCATTTGACCCAACCATTGCACTTATTTCGTAATCAGATTCAACTGAAAATAGCGTAGACGATATTAAAGCTGCTGCTAAAATTATTTTTTTCATTTATTTTTCCTTTTTTATTTAATTAAATCAAACGGAGAAGATACAACATTGTTTCTATCCACTACATAAGGGATAAATGCTGCTTGTCTTGATCTTTTGATTGCTTTTTCAAGAATTTCTTGGTGTCTTTTACAAGTACCAGTTAATCTTCTTGGCATGATTTTAAATCTTTCTGATAAAGCGAACTTTATACTTGAAAGATCTTTATAATCTACTGTTTCTACTTTATTTGCACAATATTTGCAAAATTTTTTACCGTATTTTTTTCTTATTTTTGACATTGTAATCCTTGACTAAAATGGTATTTCATCATCTATATCTATTTGAGGTATTTCTTGCTTTACTTCTTGTTGTATAGATGCTGTATTGTTTGATTGATTTTGTTGATTTGGAGTATAAGGTGACCCTGATGATGTATTATCACCTTTAGAGTCTAGCATTTGCATAGTTTCAACTTGGATAGTATGTTTGCTTCTTTTTTCTCCGTTTTGATTATTCCACTGTTCAAACTTAAGTCTACCTTCAATTAGTATTTTACTACCGCGTTTTAGGTATTGGTTTGCGATTTCAGCAGTTCTACCAAAGATAGTAACATCTACAAAACAAACCTCTTCAGCTTGTTCGCCCATCTTTGTTTTATATTTTCTATTTGATGCTAATGCTGTATTTGCAACAGCTGTTCCATTTGGTATGTATCTAAGCTCGATATCACGAGTGAGATTACCTACCATAATGATTTTGTTATACATTTTCTTCTACTTTTGCCTCAACTGGTGTTTCAGTAGCAGATTTAGCTACAGGCTCTACTTTTGCTTCGCCTTTAACTATCTCTTTTTTAGGAGTTGATAACTTGTCCCAAAATGAAATATCTTTTTTGCTTTCATATTTAATTGTCAAGAATCTTAATACTTGTTCATCAATACCTAATATTCTTTCTATTTCTTTAATAGAAGCTCCAGGTGCTTGAAAATAAACTACTACATAATAACCACGGTTATTTTTGTCTATCTCATATGCTAGGTTTTTTATACCTATTTCGTTTGTATGTTTAATTTCAGCTTCATTTTTTTGAAGTAACTCTTTGATAAACTCTACTTTTGAAGCTAGTTCTTCTGCCTCTAATGTAGGCTTTAGAATAGTTAAAAGTTCATAATGTTTCATTATTTCTCCTCTTAGATTTCGGCCAATTTAGTATGACCAAGGTTTTTAACCCGTTATTGTATTATAAAAAACTTTGAAGTTTTATTAAACTTGATATTAGAATAGAAGTTTTATTCTCAGCAGTTGATTTAAGTCCTAGTTCACATTCACATAAGATGCTCAATATTTTATTGATATTAGAGTTTTTGATTTTAAGACTATGAACAGAAATTTTATTCGATATATCAGGAGGAAGATTATATCCAAGGATATCTTTGACATCTACTTTTCCATTTATTTTTATATATAGATGAAACAAAAACACACTATGAAAGTACTTATTTATAGCTCTTAATATATCAAGATTGTCATGTGTTTGATTTGATATTATTTTTTCTAGGTATTTAAGTATATCTTGTTTGTCAAATAGTTTTTGTACAAGTAGTTCTAAATCTATCGTAGAAGTTCCGTATATATATTTATCTATCTCTTTTTTTGTTATCTGTTTTTCAGATACTGACTTTAGTTTTTTGAGACTATTGATTGACTTTGCTAAAGACCCATTTTCTACTTCATATAGGTATTCTAATGTATACTTGTCTACTACAATTTCAATTTCTTTGCTGATAGCACTTAATATAGTTATAGCTTCATATAGGTTTGGTTTAAATACTCTTAAAAAGTTTGCTTTGTTTTTCACACCAAAAGGTGTTTGAAATTTTTTAGCTTTTGTATCATCACCGAAGTACTCTACTATGAGCTTACTATTATCTGTTTTTGCACAAACTTGGATTAATGACTTTATCTCTTTTGCTGGTATATTTTTATCTGTTTTGATAAGTAATATATTCATACCACCAAAGAGTGATTCTTGAGAAAGATGTCTTTTAGATAAGGCAAAGTCATATTCATCAAAATATAACTTCACGATATTCTCATCTTTATAAGTCCCAAGAATTTTATTTGTATATGTGTCTCTTAGATATTCGCTTTGCCCATATATAAGAAATGAGTTAGGAAGCTTGTTTTGAGTGATTAACCTGTCTAAATCTCTTGAGTACATTCGTTTTGTTTTACTTTGATAATTAATTCTTCACTGTTTTCTTCTAACCCAAACTTATGAAACTTACAAAAATTACTATTCATATAAGATATCATATCATTCACCTCTTCATAAAGCTTTGCATCTGAATCTGCTACAAATGCTTTCATCCCACTTTTTCTAAGACATCCACAAGCACCGTCTATTATTACTTTTTTCAATTGTCCACTCCTAGTAAATTTGTCTAATTGTACCAAATAAGCTCTTTTAAATGATCAGACTTAAGATGTAATTCTTGACTTAATTAAGTCCATTTTGTCCACTTTTTAGAACTTTTTTATCAATATACCATACTTTACTCAGAATTTTAAACCCCCATTTCTTTAGTTAAGTTTAAAAATAGGGGCTATACTAGTTTAGAGGATTAATTCTAAAGATTTTCAACAATAATTTGTACAAATTTTCACCTCTATTATTAAATCTAAACTCACATTCTTTTAAGTGTAAATAATATCTTCTAATCTCTCTTCTCTTACCTTTTGAAATCGTATTTCTTGATGAACATTTTGGACATATTTTGCTACTTTTTTACAGCCATTTATAAATAAACCTTTGTTTACTACCAATACACCATATCTCACTCAACTTTTTAAGCACCCATTTTTTTAATTAAGTCTTTATTGTTAACTTTCGCACAGAATATACCTTTATGTTAATAGATTAGAAGAACTCATCTAATGGTATTTATTATCTCTTTTTCATCTATCTCTTTTTCATATTTAATTACAAGAATCTTCTGTGTTATATTTGTGTAATACTCTATGATACCTGTTTTATTGTCCAATAAATTTAGCTTGCTTTCATTATATTCGTCAAAATTCAAATACAAGTTCTTACTACTTGCTGGTCTTTTTAATGTAAGTATCCAAAAGAACCAAAGCACACATATACCAAGTACGAAAAATCCAAGACTTTCTTTCCCAAACTCTTGTAATATATAACCACCTGAGATACCACCCACAAATGCTCCTAGATATGAAAATGTATTTGCTACACTTAAAGATAAGCCTTTTTGGTGAATTTTGGCATACTTACTTACAAATGACTGTAACAGTGGTTCAAACATATTAAACCCAAGGAAAAAACTCATCACACCACAAATAAACAGTACCAAAGAGCTTGTTTGAGTCATAATAACAAAACCAATAGCAATAAGAGCAATAGATATTAAAAATACTTCTTTACCGCGTCCTCTTATCTCACCAAATATCACGGCCAAAGGCATAGATAATATACCCATACCAATAGCAAACATATATATTTTCCATAATTCACTTCTATCCCACAAAAAGTCATTATTCATAATTATAGGAATAATCAAAAATGCCATAGTCACAACACTGCTATGAAAGAAGAATGTCAAAAACATACGACCTAGTTTATGATCTTTAAAAAGTGATTTTATATTTATTTTTTTTGTATCATAGCTATGTGATATAGTTGGTGGGTTTTCTACTTTTGCTATCATCAAAATAAGAGCGATAAAAGACAAAACAGCAGTAACAATAAAAAGCTTATCAAGTCCGTACTTAGCTCCTATGATGGGTCCAAGAATCATAGATACAGCAAAACTAGCACCTATACTCATTCCCATAATAGCCATTGCTTTACCTCTTTTTTCTTCGATGGTAAAGTCACTTATCATAGCTATAATAACAGCACTTATCGCTCCACTTCCTTGAATAAGTCTACCAATAATAAGAGTATATATATCATCAGCCATAGCACATACGATAGACCCTATGATAAAAATCACAAGCCCAATATATACAGCTTGTTTTCTTCCTACTTTGTCACTTAGCCTACCAAAAGGTATTTGGAAAACTATCTGAGTAAGTGCATACCCACCCATAACAAACCCAACCAAAAAAGTAGTAGAGTATTCTAACTCAAGTGCGTACAAAGAAAGGACTGGCAAGACTATAAAAAGCCCTAAGAACCTAAGAGCTATTATAAAGCTCAGTGTAAATACATTTTTCATTAATTAATTCCTAAATATTTTTTTATTTTGTGTTTATCAAAAATTATATTATCTTCTTTTATCTCAAATAATTTTTTATTTTGTGATGAAGAAAATAAAGCACAAAAATTTTTCTTATTATTTATAGTGGCATTATATATCTCTTCTTCTATTTCTTTACACTTATATACCAATAAATACTGTTTTAATTGCTTTGCTTGTGATATTAAACCATCTTTTTTAGTATTTAAGAGAAAAAACTCAAACTTTGGACTTATATTGAGTTCATCATCAAGCTCTAACAAAATAGGTGAAACAAACTCTTTTTTACCATCTATGGTTAATTTGTCTTTTGATATTAATATAGATTGTTTGATTTTTTCAAATTCCCAAAAGGCTAAAAAATCTTTTTTCCATCCAGCTAAACTAGTATGAATTTTAAGTGTCAAGTTTTTATCACGGAAGGGCTTAATCAGGTTTTGACCAAGACCTCCACTTATATCAAATCCAAGAAAAGGCATAATAGTATTTGCAACATCAAGATGCGACCCTAGAGTATCAATCTCATATGATTCAAAACCACTATTTAATACCACAAACCTATTTCTTCTTTGCATTTTTTTAAGATACAAATAATCAGCTACATTTCTTTGAGCAAGATGATCAGAGAGAAGTACCACTATAGTATTATTATCCTCTTTTAAAACCTTATCAACAAACTTACCTACTAAGTAGTCTGAACAATATATACTATTTAAATACTTATTTGAACTATTTTTATATACAGGACAGCTTTTAGAGACTGAGCCTTTAGGTACATGAGTATCAAGAGTGAGTAATGTCAATGCAAAGTTTGTCTTTTGTTCTTTACTTATTTTTGAAGCTTTTAAAAACCTCCCGTATGCAAAATCAAACATAGTATCATCATATAAACCCCAATAGTTTTGATATGTTTGATTCTTTAGTCCACTTTTAATATGATTATAGCCATATACATTATCATAGCCATGAGTAGTATAAAACTTACCTTTCCCAGCAAACTTAAGCCTAGCTCCACCGATATACTCTTGATAATAACCACGAGAACCAAGCATATCACCAAGACAATTTGCCTTAGGCAAAAACTCATCAATCCCAAAAAGCGAACTTGCATCACCATGAGTAAAAAGAGAAATACCACATTGACTAGAAACCATACCAGCTATTGTCCAACCTGTACCAGTTACACTATTCATATTACTAAAAGATATTCCCTCTTTTTTAAATCTATCTAAATTAGGTGTTAATTCTGGGAAAATATTGTTATTAGAAAATGTATCTTCAAGACTTTCAAGATATATTAACACTAAATTTTTCGTTTGATTTTTTTTATTTGTCACCATCAGAGGAGTATAAACCTCATCAAAAACAAGTGGATTTGGATCTAAAGCAAGCTCTATTTTAGGTTTTAAAAACACATCATACAAATTTTTACTAACTGGATGAATAACAAAGGCTATAAAGATTAATAGATACACAAGTTTTGTTTTGTTTTTTCTTGTTTTTTTATACAGTTTATTAGCAAAAAAATAAAAAACAACACTAAATAAAGCAACACCAGTATAAAGACCAAATTGATTTGTAGCACTTCCTTTTACACCAAAAAGAATATGAAAAAGAACTGCCTCATCAAATCCAGCACCTGTGAAATAATCTGATACTATATACAAAATACTAAGTAATATAAATCCCAATATACTTATAGTAATAAGCGCTTGGGAGATAAACCAACTCCTTTTAGGAATAAATAAATATATCCCTAAAAGAAATAGAACTAAACTTAGATATAACAATAATCTAGCTTAGAGTTCAGTCTTAAGTATTGCACCATTACTAGCATTTGTTACAAGTAATCTGTATTGTTTTAGCCATGAACTTGTTAATTTTTTAGGTTCAAAAGTAAATTCTTTTTTTCTTTTTGCTATTTCAGCGTCATCAAGTTTTGCTTTGATTTCATAAGTATCTACATTGATATATATTTCATCACCATCTTTAAGCAAACCTATAAGACCACCCTCAGCAGCTTCAGGACTTACATGACCTATACTTAGCCCCCTTGTCGCACCACTAAATCTTCCATCAGTTATAAGAGCTACACTGTCACCCATACCCATTCCCATGATAAGACTTGTAGGTGCTAACATCTCTTGCATACCAGGTCCACCAAGTGGTCCTTCATATCTAATTACTACAACATCACCAGGTTTTACCTTACCTTTTGTGATACCTAAGATACAAGCATCTTGAGAATCAAAACACACAGCCTTACCTGTAAAATGACGCTCTCCTGTAATTCCAGCTGTTTTTATTACACATCCCTGCTCTGCTAAGTTACCATAAAGAATTGCTAGACCTCCTACATCACTATATGGATTGTCTATAGTATGAATGATACTAGTATCTTTTATTTTGGCGTCTTTTATTTTTTCGTATAGTGTTTCACCTGTGATACTGATATTATCAATTAATATATTATCTTCTCTTTTTGTCATCTCTTTCATTACAGCGTTTACACCACCTGCACGGTTGATATCTTCCATATGTACAGTACTTAGACTTGGAGAAATTTTGGCTATATGAGATACTCTCTTACTTATCTTGTTTATATCACCGATATTAAAGTCTACTTTTGCTTCTTTTGCGATTGCTAACATATGAAGTACTGTGTTTGAGCTTCCACCCATCGCCATATCTACAGCAAATGCGTTTCTTACAGCGTTTTCATTAAGTATATTTTTGAGTTTGAATTTTTCTATTTTAGCTTCATCAAGAGCTATTTCACATATTCTTTTTGCTGCTTGTCTATATAGAACTTCTCGCTCAGGTGTAAGAGCAAGTATAGTTCCATTTCCAGGAAGTGCTATACCCATAGCTTCCATAAGAGTATTCATAGAATTTGCAGTAAACATACCAGAACACGAACCTCCACTTGGACATGCTTTACATTCAAGTTCTATTAATTTTTCTTCACTGATTTCTCCAGCTTCAAACTTCCCAACTCCCTCAAATACGGAAGCTAAATCTACAGGAGTACCATCATGCATACGCCCTTTACTCATAGGTCCACCACTCACAAATACAGTAGGTACATCCACTCTTAAAGCTCCCATTATCATACCAGGAACTATCTTATCGCAGTTTGGTATAGCAATCATTGCGTCAAGCTTGTGTGCATTCATCACTGTTTCTATAGAATTTGCTATGATTTCACGAGAAGGCAAAGAAAAGAGCATACCATCATGACCCATAGCGATACCATCATCAACACCAATAGTATTAAATTCAAACGGCACACAACCATTCTTCTTAATCTCATCTTTGATTATAGCTCCCACTTTATTTAAGAAGAAATGCCCAGGAATAAGCTCAATAAAAGAGTTTGCTATACCAATAAATGGCTTTGCAAAATCTTCATCTTTAAGTCCAGTTGCACGGAACAAACTTCTATGTGGCGCTCTATTGTGCCCCTTTTTTACTATATCACTTCTCATCAAATATCCTAATTATTTATTTTTATATATTAATCCTAAAATAACGCCACCAAGCATACATTCAAACAAAACCACACCAAACCAACTAAGAGCAAGACTAAAAGGTATAGGCATATAAGCAAACGATCCAAAGCCCATAGATACACCTGACACGGCACCAAATATAAATGAGTACTGAATTGCTTTTCCCATTGATTTATTAGCTATTAGTTCTGAGTAAATAAGAACAAACCCAAATACTGTAAATAATGTAACTGAATGAATTAGTATAACATTCATATCTTCTTGCGCTCTCCATAACTGGGCTGTACTATCATATAAAGATACCAGTGCCACACCATGAACTAAAAAGTCTATAACAAACCAACTCACAAAGATTAAACCTATCGCTAAAAGTGTTTTTTTCATAAAAAAATCCTTCAATTATAATAGCCATAATAATAACATAATTTGATAGAATCCCAACTTCCCAAAATCAAATCAAAAGGAGTTTTATGAAAATACTAAATGGCTTTCATAAAAAAAATTATTTTGCTCTTTGTACTATCTTAGCTTTTGCAGTGGCTTCATCTTTGCATGCAGCAAGCTCAAGTACAAAAGAAAATAATTTAAAATTAGTAGATGAAAAGGAATATATACCTACATTTACTATTGTCAAACGGATCAAAGTTGAAAGTGCCTTCAAAGAAGATATAAATGCAAGTTCTATCACAAGTGAACTTTCCATAATATCTAAAAAGCAAATAAACAATCAAAACCACCTCAGTACCTCAGACATCCTCACAAATAACTCTACTATCTCAGTATCAAGTAACGGTCTTGCTGGACAATCTAAGAACTTATACTTAAGAGGATTAGATAGCTCAAAAATACTGTTTCTTGTAGATGGTGTTAAATATAGTGACCCAACATCAATCTCAAATAGTGCCGATATATCAAACCTATATCTAGGTAATATTGACAAAATCGAGATAATAAAAGGTGCACAACCAATTATATGGGGAAATGCAAGTGGTGGAGTTATCAATATTATAACTGATAGCAACAATACTACCAACTCTATAGATATTATGCAAGGTTCATTTAATACAAGAAAATTAAATTCAAACCTAAACTATTCAAATTACTTAGTAGATGTAAGCCTAAGCTCTTCACATCTAAAATCTGACTCCTTGTCTGCTCAAAGTCCGAAAAATACTGACCCCAAAGACTACGAAGATGATGAATATACAAATCATACAAATACAGCGTCTATTAATTTCAAGCTTGACGCGTACACAAAAATAAACTTACTTCATAATAATATATACTCTTATGGAAATTATGATCGTTCTAATCCAAATGGAGATGATCCCTTTGTTAGTAAAAACCATATATACAGAGCCTCATTCACTCACAAAAAAGATAAATTTTCATTTAACTCTTATGTAAGTAAAAACAAATTTCAAAGATACTATCCTACTGGATTTACTAAAGCTTTTGATGGAAGTATCAGCGAAATAGGAGTTGATGGCTCATACAAATATATACCAAGTTCACTTATAAAGTTCGGTATCACAAGTGAAAAATCTAAAGACAAAGAATACAATGTAAGCCAACTAAATAATGCAATCTTTTTACATAATATTACAGATATTAAGGGAACTACAATATCTACAGGTATAAGATATGATGAGTTTAACACATTCAAAGATAAAGTAACTTACCAAGTAGGTCTAAAAAAAGATATAAAAGACTTTACCATAGGTTCAAACTACTCAAGTGCATACAAAACTCCTTCTTTATATCAGCTATACGAAACAGAGTTTGGAATTGGTAATCCTAACTTAAAGCCTGAAGATGTAAAATCATTTGATATATACGCAGGATACAAAGATATTCAAATATCATATTTTCGGACACGAATTAAAAACTTAATTGGGTTTAAAAATAATAGATATCAAAATCTTGATAGCACTTCACATATCAATGGACTAGAACTGACCTACTTTACTAAATACAAAGACATTTTAGATTTTAATATGAATTTTACTCACTTACTCAAGCTTGAGGGTGAAGATTTACTGTATAGAAGAGCTAAAAATGTTTTAAATAGTACTCTTAATTTTTATATGAATAAATTTACACTAGGTATTAGCTCAAAATATATAGGTACAAGAGACGATGTTATTTTTGATTCTAACTTTAACTCTGTACCAGTACAAACAGGTAGATACACTCTATTTAATCTAAACCTAAACTATCAGATAAATAAATCTCTTAAAACTTATATCAAAATAGATAATATAACAGATAAATATTATCAAAATGTAGCAGGATTTAGTTCAAGTCCGAGAGCTTTTTATTTAGGGCTTAAAGCTACTTTTTAAAAGGAATTATTTGAAAATAGACTTTAATAACTACCTTGTATACAAATTCCTAAACTCCCTTTTTGCTGGAGTTAGTATAGGTGCTATATTTACTATATATGCACCTATCAAGGACCCTTATATATATTCTATTGGAGGTATTGCTCTTGGATTTGGGCTACTTGCCGTAGCTTTCTTTTATGAAAAGATACTTAATATAAAAGCTTATCTTTTCATATCTCTTTTAGTCGAAGTTCTCATATTCCTTACTATAGTAGTGATTTTGGTATTCAAATACTCCTATATAAACGCTCTTTTTGTATATATAGGATATCAAGTAAGCTTCATCTTTGGTTCATACCTCACAAGAGCAGAAACCATAATACTAAATAATGCAAAAAAACTCAGCCTAATAGACATATATAAACAAATGGGCTACTTAATAGGTATGTTTTGTTCTTTTGTTTTTTACAAATTAGCCCAAACTCTGTATAATATCAACTCAAGTGAAAATCAAGTTTATTATATACACTTTGTTTTCCTCACTTTACAAATACTAATAATTATATTTTTGCTAAGAGCATTTAAAGGTAGACATATTGATAATAACAGTTAAAAGCTTACTTAAAGACAAATACTCTGTAGAACTAGTACTATCTATTCTTGCATTTATCGTTGCTATATATCTTGACAAAGTCATAGAAGTAGTCATTTATGCACTTTATTTTCTTATATTTTTAGAACTTACTAGAGCGATACTGACATTTATTAGAGAGCAAAGAGTTATTGTGAGATATCTTGTGGATGCACTTATTATTTTTGTATTAAGAGAGTTTATTATCAATGTTGTTAAGATAAACACCCAAGACCTCCAACACATATCAGACATACTAAAAAACAGCGTAGGTATCAATACAATCTTACTAGGTGGAGTTTTGCTTTTTATGTTTTTTGTTCGCTACTTAAGTAATAATACCATGATGAAAAAAAGTGTGTTAGAATAATGTTAGTCAAAGATCAAAACAAAACTCCATTAATAGACGCATTAAAAGAGTATCAAGAAGATAATATCACACCCTTTGATGTACCAGGACACAAGCACGGAGCTGGTGCAAAATCTTATGCAAACTTCATAGGTAAAAAAGCTCTAAGCTTAGATGTGAACTCCATGAGATCACTTGATAATCTATCAAACCCTATCTCAGTAATAAAAGAGGCCGAAGACCTAGCAAGTGACTTGTTTTGGTCTGATCATGCATTTTTCTTAGTCAATGGTACTACTGTTGGAATTGAAGCTATGATAATGAGTGTGTGCCGTCCAGGAGATAAGATAATACTACCAAGAAATGTACATAAATCCACTATAAACGGTCTTATACTAAGTGACGCTATCCCAGCATATATAGAGCCAGAAATCGACCAAGAACTTGGATGTAGCCTAGGCGTGAGTATCGAAAATGTAGAAAAAACTATAGCAAGACACCCCAATGCAAAAGCAATCCTAATCACAAATCCCACCTACTATGGGTTTGCGAGTGATATCAAATCCATCATCAACCTAGCACATAAACACGGAATGGCAGTTCTTGTTGATGAAGCACATGGCTCACATATAGGCTTTAGTGATGAACTGCCAATATCTGCTATGGAGGCTGGAGCTGATATGAGTGCTATTAGTATGCATAAAACTGGTGGGTCTCTTACGCAAAGCTCAATACTGCTTATGAATGAAGGGTTTGTGACAGCAAATCATGTAAAAACTGTACTAAACCTCCTCCAAACTACAAGTGCTTCATACCTACTTATGGGAAGCTTAGATAGTGCTAGACACAACCTTGCAGTAAACGGAGCGAAGGCTCTAAAAAAAGTTATCAAGCTCTCAAAAAAATATAGAAAAAAGATCAATGAAATACCAGGGCTATATGCCTTCGGAAAAGAACTTGTTGGCAAAAATGCAATATTTTCTTTTGATGAAACAAAACTAAGTATTCAAGTAAAAGAACTAGGTCTTAGTGGATTTGAAGTGTATGATATATTAAGAGATGAGTACAAAATACAAGTAGAATTCGGAGATACCTATAACATTCTAGCAATCATTAGTCTAGGTGATACAGAAGATTCTCTTAATACACTTTATAATGCACTCCTAGATATATCAAAAAAATACAAAAAAAATCATGTGTTTTCAAAAAACATTCAAGCAGTTAGACATAGTCCAGATGTAATAGTATCTCCAAGACACGCGTTTTATAGTAGTAAAAAGATAGTACCTCTAGAAGAAAGCATAGGGCATATAAGCGCAGAATTCATAATGGCCTATCCCCCAGGAATACCTATACTAGTTCCAGGTGAACGTATATCAAAAGAGATTGTTCAATATATTAAATTCTTAAAAGATGAAGAAACAACTATAACTGGTATGGAAGATGCCTACGCAAATAAAATAAATGTATTAGGAATGTGAGAGGCGTAAAAAAACGCAAACTGCTTTGCGTTTTTAGCCTCGAACCGAACTAGTGATATTTTAGCTCTGCTAAAATCACTAGTCGGAACACTTTAACCCTAGCAAAAACTCGTTTTTGCAATAAAATCTCAAGATCAACCTCTACAACATTTATGCCACCACTTCTCTGATGGGACAGCACAAAATAAAGATTTTGGACACCATGCAATACTTATTGTATAAATCGGAAGTAAGCCAATTACCCCCCCCCACCAAGATTCAGAATAAATACCAAAAGATATACAAATAATACCTAAACAAATACGAATAAATTTATCTACTTTACCAACATTACACTTCATAACTAAATCCTAAATATTAAGCATTATAATATTATATCTATAATGACTATTAATGTAAATAAAAACTTGGAAAATATAAAAAGGGGATTATTGAAAAGTAAAAATCATGAGTAGGGGATTTCCCCACTCATAGTTAGTCAAAGAAATACTATCTTTGTTCTCTTGGTCTAGCTTCGTTTACTCTAAGCGCTCTACCATCAAATTCTTGTCCGTTAAGCTCATCAATAGCTTTTTGTCCTGAAGCATCGTCAGCCATTGCTACAAAACCAAAACCTTTTGCTCTACCTGTATCTCTATCAGTTATTATTTTTACAGATTCAACTGTTCCATATTTACTAAATAAGCTTTCTAAACTTTCTTCACCTGTATTGTAAGATATATTACCTACATAAATTTGCATTTCTGTCCTTCAAAATTTGTTTGCATCTTGTCAATAATCAATAATTATCAATAAGTATCGTAACTATACAATAATTTTATATATATTATATACTGATATCTGATTTATTTGCTATTTTTTTTATATATGTATGTATAGCTTTACTTATAGTATCATTTATATTATCAAGTTGAGTTATAAGAATATTTTCCACGCTTGGATATAAAGACTTTTGGTTAAATATATATTTTCCACTTATTATTTTATTGTTAAAAGTAGCTGGTTCAAGCGGATTGTGACCACCTATACCATCTACAAATGAGCCACAGAGTATAGTGATATCTGTAATGGCATAGATATTAACAAGTTCACCAAGAACATCAACCAAAACAACATCACTATCAAAATTCTCAGTTTCACTAAATTTACTAAAAGACAAATTTCTATTTTTACTAAACTTAGCCAAATATTCACTTACCTCAATAAATCTCTCAGGATGTCTTGGCACTACAATGATTTTTCTATTGCCAATATCAAGACTATCCAATATTAATTTCTCTTCATCTTTATGTGAACTAGCTATTGTGATTACTTCTTGATTAGACTTTGTATATGTTTTGGTTGTTTTTATCTTAGCAATAGTTTTTATATTTCCTACTACTTGAATATCTTTTGCACCAAGTGATTTTAATCTAGTTTTATCTTCTTTACTCTGTGCATATATGATATCCACATATTTGAAAAATATCTTATAAAAAAACGCAAACCTTAAATACTTAGGATAAGATTTTTCAGAGATTCTAGTATTAAGAAGTACTACTTTCATACCTTTGAGTTTAGCAACAACTACCATCATAAGCCAAAATTCAGCTTCAAGTATAACTAATGTATTCGCTCTTTTGACCCAAAAAGGTAATAACATTTCATAAGGTAAATACCCAGTCTTTGCAGATAACTTCTTTGCAGCATCCTGACCAGTCTTTGTAATAGTAGTTATAAAAACATCTTTACCCTCTATAAAAGGCTTTATAGCAGTAACCTCACCAAGAGAACAAGCATGAACCCATAAGTCACAAGATTTAAACTTATTATTACATAGGAAAAATCTTGCAGGCAAAGACTGACGGAATTTTGATTTAACAAAAGGTAATATTAAAAGAAAAGGGAGGGAAAAAACATATATAAAAGAAACAAAAAAATAATAAAATATGAAGAAAAGTCTATTTAACATAGTATAAAGAGAAAGAGATACTTAAATAGTATCTCTTTTAAAGTAATGTTTATTCTTCTGGTAAATAGATAATTCTACCACAACTCTGACAAGTAATAAGTTCATCACTTAAAAGTACTGCTGAATAAGTTTGTTCATTAATAACTAAATGACATCCGTAACAAGCTTTTCTTTTAACTGGTACAATAGCGCTGTCTCCAGCCCATTTTCTTATACTTTCATAAAAAGAAAATACTTTTACATTAACATCACTCTTGATTTTATCTCTTTTTGTTTGAATCTGTGCTTTTGACTTTTCGATATCTTCAAGTATTCTTGCAGTCTCTTTTTCTTTGTTTTTAAATTCGTCTTCAATACCCTGAACTTGCTCTTTAAGTGTTTCAACTTCTTTAGCATTTGATTCTATATAGTTTTCAAATCTAGCTATCTCTTCATTTGCAAAGTTTATTTGTTCTTTTGCAATATCAATTTCTATATTGATAGATTGAATCTCTTTTTCTGTTTTTAAAGATGCTGATTGAACTTTTTTCTTTTCTAGTTTTTCACCAAGCTCATCAATATAAGACTCATTTTTACTGATTTTTACTAAAAGATCTTTATTAGAATCTTCAAGTTTTTGTATTTGATTACTTATTTCATCAAAATTCTTTGCTGAAATTTCTAATTCTTTATTCGCTTCTTCAATCTTTGGATTATACGAACTCATTTCTTTATCTATTGAAGATAGCTCTACTAATTTTTGTAGATGTTGATTCATTTTACACCCTTATACTCAAATGGATTTTTACAATCTGATATTATAGCTTTTAAACCAAAATTTTTAAGCTCATCATATAAAATACCAGCAAAGAACTTCTCACTCTCATAATGTCTGATATCAATCAAACTAAGAGTATTACTTCTAGCTTCCATACCTTGATGATACTTGATATCACCTGTTAGATAACAATCAGCATCACTTATACCTGATACAAACTCGCCACCACTACCGTTAAGGATAACAGCCGTTTTAATATACTCACTACTCTTAGTATACTTAACATATTTCAGCCCAAAAACTCGACTAACATCATCCAAAAACTCATCAAACTCTTGATCCACTTCAAAATAATGTAAATAATCCTGCTCAACTTTGATAAGCTTTTTCTTTAAAACATTCTTAACAATATACTTAGTAAAATGAGTCTTATCAAAATTCGTATGCATAGCTATAACACTAATATTCTTCTTAATAAGCTCTCTTAACAGATTATTAGGATACCTATCATCAATACTCTTGATACCTTTAAAAATAAGAGGATGATGTACTATTACAAGAGAATTATTTTTAAACTCTTTTATATTAAAACTATCAATTTCAAGACTAAGATATATATCATCAACCTCATCACTCAAACTTCCTACTATAAGACCGCTATTATCCCAACTGTCTTGCAATTCAAATGGAGATATTTCATTAAGTATTTTATATATTTGTGCTAATTTCAAGAATACTCCTTATAAAGGATTTAGATAATATCTTTTAATTTTCTGATTAAAATCATAGGATTTGAAGAATGGTCTATAAGTTTATAGATAACATCACATTCTTCTGTATTTACAAGACTACATAAAGATTTTGCTTTATTATAGTTCTTGTTGGCTATTTCTAGCTTAAGCTCATTAAAAGAGATAAGAACAAAAGAGTTTATATCACTCTTTAAGTCCCTATCCAAAAACTTATTATTATAAGTTCAGTCGTTAGATTTTTTAAGTTCTACATAATAGCTACCTGGCTTATATTCCCAAGCTGCACCATTTATTAAATCTGTTGTTGTGAAGTATCCGCTCAAAAGTGTAATAAAATTAAAACTAGTATCTAACCCTAATACTCTTGAATTATATCCACTCTTAGATATTTTTAAATTTTTATGCTTATTTTTGTCTAGTGTTACACTTAAAGGTGTTTTTCCTTTAGATTCACCATCAATATATACATCTGCGCCCTGTGGATCACTATCAATAGTAATAACTTGAGTTGTACCTGTAAAAATTGTAGCACTTGCAAACATTAATGATGCACTCACCATTAAACCTAATAAAATCTTTTTCATATATATCCTTTTGAAATTTTTTAGGCTAATATTCTACTATTATTCTTAAGGGAAGTCAAACTTTGAAATATCTTATTTTCTTACTATCTTCATCCATATTACTGGCAAATAGTTGGAATAAATTATTTTACTTTAAAGACAATAAAAACATATACCAAGATCAGTTTTTCCTGTCTTCATCACATACACCCAAAGATGAGCTAAATACAACTATAAATCTACTCAAAAGCACCCAAGCAAAAGATATAGCTTGTAACTTCCCAGCTAGATATACATATATCAAGAATCATTATAAAATACCCAAGCAAGACCTTAGCTTATGCCAAGAACTAAATAAATTTTTAAAAACATTTAAAAAAGATATTATCTCTCTTGCCTTTAGCTCAGAATATATAAATTCTCCAGGTTCAGCATTTGGTCATATCATGGTACTTCTAAGAAACCAAAACGAGCCTATAGAATTAGCAAGTGCAGTGCATTTTGCAGCCAAGACAGATACCGATAGAGGATTCACCTATCTCAAAAATGGACTTAACGGTAAGTATGACTCATATTTCATCCATGAACCGTTTTTTAAAAAGATCTATCACTACAACACAATACAACAAAGATCTATTCATATATATGACCTCAACTACTCAAAACAGCAAATCAAATTGCTCCTTTATCATCTATTTGAACTACGAAAAGCCAAATTCAAATATTACTTTTTAAATAAAAACTGCGCATCAAGGACTTCTGAATTTCTTAGTATCGCATCAAAACAAAAGACTAAAAATCATTTTTACTATCTACCAATAGACACATTAAAAGCTAACAAACAATCTATCTCATCACACCAAAAACTAATACCACTTATTAATAAACTAGACTACTTATTAAATGATATGAACAAAACTTCAAAAAAAGACTTCAAAAAAATCATCAAAAACAATTTAACTCCAGATAACAATATCTCAAGAGATACAAAACAAGCATTACAGTATTACACCACCCTTAATTTCAAAAAATGGGGTAGAAGCTTCAAAAACTACGATGACATAATAAACCTCACATATAAGCCAAAACCAATCATAGATAACACTCCACATCCCCTAGAAAAATCAAAACCAAGCAATCTAACAATAGGCTACTCTGATAAGTCTTTGTATCTTGAATATAGACCATTATTCACAGATCTAGAAGACGTGCATTATCAAAACGAATCAAGTCTAGTCCTACTAACTCCAAAAATACTAATAAAAGACAAAAACATAAAACTAAAAGAACTAAAAATACTAGAACTAATATCAATGCCCACAGAAAAAATCTACTACAAAACACCCAGCTTCAAAGTAAGTTCAATCCTAAACAGAGAAAACAACAAAAATCAATTAAAACTAGAAAATGAATTAGGGGTAGGAAGAACATTTGGTAACAATAAAATAAAACTTAATTACTTATTAGGATTAGGGCTCAGCAACATAGACCCCTACTTAAAAGCAAGTACAAATATCAATATCTACCCTAAAAGAAACTTCAAAATAGGACTACAAAGCTATATAAAAAGAAGCTATAAAGAAGAGTATATACAAAATAAATTGTTCATGTCATATCAAAACAAATTACTTTACACTCTAGGAGTAGAAAAAAGTCAGAATACAAACTTGTTTTTGAAGCTTAAATATAACTTTTAATTGAACTTCAAATATTGAATATAATCTAGCAATATAAAATATATCCAATACACAAGGAAATACTCATGAATGAAAGTCTACAATCACAACTAACACAAGAACTAAACAAAATAAAAATGATTTGGGGAGCACTACTTTTTAGTGTATTTATCTATCTTACTATCTCATTCGTATTAACAAAAATAGATTCAGGTCTTAACTTCGATCCAAGCATACTTCAAATAAATTTTTTGGGTATCAGTGTATTACTATGGGCATATATATTAGGTTTGGCCTTATTTTTATTAGGCTACTATATGATTAATTACCTCCAAAAAAGAAGCTTCAAAACAATAGAGGAACAGTCACAAACACTAGATGAAAAAAAACTTGCTTTCATACTAAAAGAAAATACCAAAAACACATTTATACTTTTTGCTATATTCGAATTAATTACAATTATAGGATTGATACTATTTATGAAATCAGGTTATCTAAATATAGTTATACATCTATCTATCTTGACTATCATTGGAGCACTTCTAATATGGCCAAGTGAGAATAAAATTCTTAAAAATATTATTTAAAACAAAAAGAGAAGAGTCTAAACTCTTCTCTTTGATCTAATTTAGGTTTTTATAACCTACTTTATCACCTTAAGTACAGCTTCATAATCAGGTTCAGCTGTAATCTCTTCACAAAGCTCTTTGTATATAACAACTCCTTTTGTATCTATTACAAATACAGCTCTTGCACTTAGACCTGCAAGTACTCCATCAGCAATAGTAAGTCCATAAGCATTTGAAAACTCTTTTGATCTAAAATCAGAACCTACATTAAGGTTTTCAATTCCCTCAGTAGTACAAAATCTACCCATAGCAAACGGTAAATCCTGAGAAACAATAGTAACTTCCGTATTTGATACTTTAGAAGCTTCTTCATTAAATCTTCTAGCCTCACTTGCACACACAGCAGTATCCAAAGAAGGAACAACAACTATTACTTGAACCTTATCTTTTTTACCACCTACTTGAATATTTTCAAGCTTTTGATTTACCACATTGATTGCACTCGTAGTATCACCTACATTTACATCCGTACCACTTAATCCTACTACATTACCTTTTAACTTTGTTGAAGCCATTTCTTACCTTATTTATTATTTTTGGAATTATACCTAATCTAATGCGAAAATGTCTTTTGAAATATTTGATTATTTAACACATGAAAATTTGAGTATAACCAAGATTTTATGACTATTATTTGGGTTATAACCCAAATAACTAAGAAATATAAATTGTTTGATATTAATACATAAATCCAAAAAGATATAAAGGTATTTTATTCCCAATACCAACTTCTATATTGTCACAAGCTAAAAAAGAATTAGGCAAGTCTCTTATTTGTTCATAAGACTTGTTCTTACCACCTACTTCTACAATATACTTATCATCAATTAAAAAATCCCCTTTATTAGGTATCTTTACACTATACTTATCTTGTAACTGATTTGCAAAAAATGTTTCTCTTATCGTTCCTATCTCTATCTTTTTCGAATAAGTATAATTCAAATTAGAATTATTAAGATATATTTTCTCAGGCTTTAAAAATATATTATCACCTTTATGTTTGCTTCTTAATATGTTAAATATCTTTGCCTTATTTAAATAATCCATATACAAATATAAAGTTTCTCTATCAATCCCAATTTTTGAACTTAACTCTTTCATATTTAACTTATATGGCTTTGACTCACAAATAAGCTTCGTTAACTTTTTTAAGTTCACTATATTCTCATATTTGATTTTAAATATTGATGGAATATCTACTTCAATAACCGTACTAATAGTCTCTTGTAGTTTCAAACCATATGTTCTCTTATTTTCAAAATAAAATGGATAAAACCCAGATTTTAGATACTCTTGCCAATGCTCAAGTGGCTTAATCTCTTTTAATATCTCATAGCTAATATCCAAATGATTTTCTAATATATCCTCAAGACTATAAGTCCTAAGCGAAATCCCTAGTTTTATCTCTAAAAACTCCTTATATGAAAGACCATTTACACGGTACAAAAAAGCCCTACGACTAAGGTCGACTTTAGAATGTTCTAACTGCAAAGCAGATGAACCAGAGAATATCACCTTCAAATCAAACATATCATAAATCTGTTTTAACTCAATCTCAAAGTTTTTATACTTGTGTATCTCATCAATAACCAGAACCTTTCCCCCAAAACCTGAAAACTCTCTAGCAACTTCAACCAAAGAAAAGTTGGTAAAATCAAGACTATCTGCACTGATATATAGTTTTTGTTTTAAAGGCCAGTCTAAATTCTCTAAATACTGTAATAAATATGTAGTTTTTCCCACTCCTCTAGCTCCAATAATCCCTATTAGCTTATCATCATGATCTATTAAGTCCCATAAATAACGTTTATATGTAGACTTTTGATTACTAAGATACTGAATAAAATTACTATGAGCTATATCAAACATAAATCTTCCTTAAATATTACTTCAAGGAGCATAATATCATATAAGTTAGGTTATAACCAAACTTATATAAAAATAATCTAGGTTATAACCAGATTTATTAAGTAATTTGATGGAAAAATAATTTTATATAAATATTTTTCTCCAGTCCACGAAGGAACTTCAATTAAGTTCAAAGATAAAAAAAGAAAACTAAACTAAACTCTTTTATTTCTTTATTTTGAAAAAATACGCCATAAATATCCCAATAGAATTTCCATCATATTTATTACCACTCCAAAGTCTCTTTTAAAGAAATTCAAGGTCTAACTCCTTTGGTACAATACCTAAATAAATACCTTATAAGTCTCTCTCGATATAATCAATTTATATTAAAAGAAGGAAGCTAGAGTGGCTATACCAGAAAATATTATACAAGATGTCAAAAAAATTGCTTATGAATGGCAACAAGAAATACAAGCATCAAGGAAGGGAAAAGAACAAGACTTTCATGAAATGATGCTAAAAATGCTAAAAAACCCTGTAAATAAAATTTTTCTTATTGAATTACTAGACCAAAGCTTTCGTTCGAATAATAAAGACAGAGTGGCAGACCAATTAAAACATATACTCAATAAATACAAAAGTACAAACTTCTTCTCTCAGTTTGAGCAAATTCTTATATGGTTATTCCGTGATGTTGGTATTTATGTAAGTTCTATTTCTATACCCTTATTTGTGAAATACCTTAGAAATGATATCAGCTCTATTGTTATTAAAGGCGAGGATCCAATCCTATCAAAACATATGCAAAAAAGAAAAAAAGAAGGTACCCGAGTAAATATCAATGTAATTGGTGAGATTGTACTAAGCAAACAAGAAGCAGACCAAAGAGTATCCAAGTATATAAAACTATTAGAAAATCCTGATGTTGACTATCTTTCAATCAAAATATCAAATTTATTCTCTCAGATAATCCCACATGCACATGATAATAATATAAAACATATTTCACATCAATTAAAAAAAGTCTACGATGCAGCAATAACAAATAAGTATAAAGACAAAGAGCAAAATGAGCATTACAAATTTGTAAATCTTGACATGGAAGAATATAAAGATCTAGAAACTACAATGGATGCTTTCAAATATGTACTAGACCAAAAAAAATATAAAAACCTTCAAGCTGGAATAGTTATACAAACTTATCTTCCAGATGCTATGATTTATATAAAAGATCTTTATAACTGGTCGAAAAACAGAGTTGATAATGGTGGAGCTCCTATTAAAATTCGTATAGTCAAAGGTGCAAATCAAGAGATGGAACTAACTGAATCATCTTTAAGAGGTTGGCCAAATGTTACATATTCATCTAAAGCAGAGTCTGATGCAAACTTTAAAATAGCGATGGACTTCCTACTTGACAAAAAAGTTACTCCATATATACATACAGGCATAGCTTCACATAATCTTTTTGACCATGCACTAGCTATGCTTTTGGCCAAAGAAAGAAATGTTGAGCAATATGTAAGTGCAGAGATGTTAGAAGGTATGAGTGAAGCAGCTTATGAAGTACTAAAGAAACAAGGATTAAATGTGATTCTTTATGCTCCAACTGCCACAAAAGAAACTTTTACTAATGCTATTGCATACTTAGTAAGAAGGTTTGATGAAAATACAGCTGAACAAAACTTCTTAAGACATAGCTTTGGTCTTGAAGTTAATACTCCAGCATGGGAAACACTCATAAAAAGTTATGATGATGCTATCTCTATCATCCCTACACTAAAGCCAACACCTAATAGAAAACAAGATAGAAATATAAAAATAATAAAACAAAAAATTGATTTAAAAAACTACCATTTTGAAAATGAAAGCGATACTGACTTTGTTCTAAAAGCTAATAGAGAATGGGCAGAAAACATTCGTAAAAAGTGGCAAAATATAAGTGAAGTTGGTGGATTTAATGCTTACCCTGTTGTTGGTGGTAAAATCATTCAAAGAGATGAATATACTGAAGTTATAGACAAAAGCCAATACCATGATAAAAAAATAGCTGGTAACTATATACAAGCAACACATCAAGATATGGACATAGCAATAAAAACTGCAAAAGAAGATTCTGATGGATGGAGAAAACTAACAAGCACTCAAAGGCAAAAAATTTTAATGGATGCAGCTCATGAGTTTAAAATAGCTCGGGCTGATCTTATTGGAGTAGCTGCAGCAGAAGTTGGTAAAGTTTTTACAGAAACTGATGTTGAAATAAGTGAAGCGATTGATTTCTTGAACTTCTATCCTTACAGTGTTGCAAAAATCTCTGCTCTTACAGGAGTTGAAACAAGTGGCAAAGGTGTTGGATTAGTTATTAGCCCATGGAACTTCCCTATTGCTATCCCTGCTGGTGGTATTGCAGCAGCTCTAGCAGCTGGAAATACAGTAATACTTAAACCTGCTAAAGACGCTATTCTTTGTGGATATAGACTTTGTCAATGTTTTTGGGACGCTGGTATTAGTAAAAACACTTTACAGTTTGTTCCTGCCAAGGGTTCAGATGTAGGTAAATATATGATCCCAAATAAAGATATAGATTTCACTATATTTACAGGTGGAGAAAAAACTGCATATAATATTATAAAATCTCGTCCAGATATATCTCTGAGTGCCGAAACTGGTGGGAAGGATGCTACTATTGTAACATCTTTAGCTGACCGTGATCAAGCTATTAAAAATGTTTTAGTATCTGCATTTAACAACTCTGGTCAAAAATGTTCAGCAACTTCACTTCTTGTTTTAGAAAAAGAACTTTTTTATGATGAAACTTTTAAACAAACTCTTAAAGAAGCTGTAGAATCACTCACAACTGGTTCTGTTTGGGATTTTTCAAATCGTATAGGAACTCTTTGTAATCTTCCCTCAGGTAAGCTTGAAAAAGCACTTGGATTTCTTAACGAAGATGAACAATGGTTGGTTAAACCCTCATATATAGACAACAACCCTTATATGCTAACTCCTTCAGTAAGATGGGGAACTAAAAAGAATGATTTTTGTCATAAAAATGAACTCTTTGGTCCAGTACTTAGTGTAATGTGTGCCCAAGATTTAGATGATGCTATAGATATAGTTAATTCTACTGGATATGGACTAACCTCTGGGATTGAGACCTTAGACAAAAGAGAACAAGATTACTGGAAAGACAAAATAATCGCTGGAAATCTTTATATAAACCGTGGAACAACAGGAGCTATAGTGATTAGACAACCATTTGGTGGTATGAGAAAATCAGCTATAGGAAGTGGTAAAAAAGCAGGTGGATTTAATTATGTAAGTCAATTTATGAACTTAAAATATAAAGAAACAAACTTATATGAATCATGTTCAAGTCAATTTGTAGATCAAATGAGAATTTTACTCACAAGAGATACTGTATTTAATGATGAATGTGAATCAGCATTAAGATATATTTGTCATTTTACACATTGGTATGAAGTTGAATTCTTGAAAGAACATGACTATGCGCATATAAGAGGTGAAAGCAATATTATCCGTTATCTTCCTGTCAAAAGTGTACTTCTTAGAATAGAAGACAACGATAACCTTGATGAAATTCTAACAACTATTATGGCAATAAAAATGATTGGAGCAAAACTTCATATATCAATACCCAAAAAATCTCGTAAAGCAGAACTTATCTGGCTAGAATCAAAACAAACCTCTTTTATAGCCCAAGAAGATAGCTTCAGTAGGGATAATGAAGATGAACTCATCACCAAAATCCCCAACTCTCAAAGAGTCAGATTCCTAGACCCAAAAAATATAACACAAAATATTTATGAAGCTATATCTGACAAAGCAATATATATAGCAAGTCAAAAGTTTGTATCTCATGCAAGACTTGAACTTATGCACTATTTCACAGAACAAAGTATTTCAAACTCATACCATAGATATGGAAACCTAGGTATTCAGAATATAAAACTAAAGAAAATTTAAAGGGGGGGGGTATCATTCCCCTCCCCATTCAAATCATAAGTGCATAATTTTCAATAAATTGAATAAGCAGGGGTGATTCCATCTCTTGATAATACTTTATAAAAACTTCATTTCTATTTAATTCTTATTTTAATTTATTTAAAGTATCTTGGTTTTTTTCAGTCATACTTTTGGGGATATTTACAATACTGTAGGCATCCCATTAAGTAGGACAACTTAAAACAGAATAATTGCTTACTTGAATTTTTCAATATTAGAATATATCTGTCCAGTTTTTTTTTTGGGGGGGGGGATTTCATTATCTTGTAATCACACCATAATCTTTAAACTCAAATGTATGTACATTATCTTTACCAAATTTATTCAACATAAAATTATAAATTCTATCATCATGAGTTGAAATAAAAAACTGTTTATCTGTTTGTTCCTGAATTGAACGAATTAAATCTACAAAAGAATGTATGTTTATATCATCCATATTTTGAATTGGGTCATCTAAAAATATAGAATCTAGTTCACTCCATTGTTGTTTAATTGCAAAACTTAAAAATATACTTAGTGCCAGTACATTATTTTGTGCCGAACTAAATATATATGAAGGACTATGTTTTTTCTGCATATCTGACATCACTTCAAAAATCAATCTATTACCTAAAGTTGGATTATTTTGTATTCTTATACTTAACTCTTTCATATATACACTAGGATTTAAATAATAGTAAAACTTTTTGATAGTTTCTTCGTAATTAGATAATAGTGTTTTTGTTTTATCATCAATTGTAGTTTTAATTGCACTTTTTAAGTTGTCATAATCATTATTAATATTTGATAGCAACACAACTTCTTCTTCTAGCTTTTTAACTTTTTCAGTTAATTCATCAATTAATTCAAGTTGTTTATTATTTTTAAAATATTCAATTAATGAAGTTGTTAACTCAATAATTCTTTTACTTCTAAGAAGTCCACTGTTATTCTTTTCTAAGATAGAATTTTCATTTCTGAATTTCTCTTCTAACTCATTTATGGTTTCAAATTTAAGTTTTTCTTTTTCTTGACTATAATATTCAAAATTTTTATAATTTAAATTCAGTATTCTTGACTTTTTTTCAAATAAATCTTGATAATATTTTAAAGATAAACTACTCTTATATTCTTTATGTTTTTCAACTTCTTGAATAAAGGTAATATATTTTTTATCAAAACCATCTATACTGACTTTAAGTATCTCTAAATTATCCACTACAATGTTATTAGATTCTTTTAAAATATCAAAATCAATACTTTCTTTCAACAAAGCACTATATTCTTCATCTAAATCTGTACTTATTTTTTTAATAGTTTTTATAATATCAAGTGACTGATTTCTAAATAACTCTTGTAGTTCATCTTCTTTTTTTTCAAGTTCATCAATTGAATTATTAATAGAATTAAAGCCTTCGTTTACAAGGTCACTTTCAAGTTTTTCTTTTAAAAATATTTTAGTCTTATTGATATCAAATTTATTTTCACAAATAGGACAACTATCTAAATTATTATTTTCATCTTGAAGTAAAAACTCTTCAGCTGATTTATACATCATTTGTTTCATTGTTAAAAGATTAGCTAAACTATCTCTTAAAAGCTCAATTGATTCTTGAATAGCTATTATTTCTTTCTTTGTTCTAAGATAACTTACTTTTTTCTCTAAATATTCTTTTTTATATTCAATTAATGCACTGATTGTATTTTCAAAACCTGCATTTTCTTGGAATAAAATACTTGTCTTTTTAAAATAACTAATTTCATTAAGTCTTTTATCTAATTTAACTATATTATCTTTTTTTTCTAAATATAAAAAATAATTCTTTAGATTACTTTTTACCTGTTCATAAATTTCTTTTTTTGAAAACATAATAATAAAATTTTTTAAAGATTTAAATTCAGCATACTCTTTCGTGTAATTTTTAATCTCCTTTTCTTTATCATTATAGTTTTCTAGTAGGTAAGTCATTAGCTTAATTTTATTTTTGATACTTAACTCATTATTTTCAAGGTTTTTTCTATCAATAAAAGCTTTATTTCTTATTTTATCAAGTTTATTAAAATCTACTTTATTTTTATACAATCTTTCAAGCTCTTCATGCTCTAATTTAGGATTGTTTTGTAAATTTTGTAGTTTAGCTTCTTCAATATTTAAGATATTTTTTTCCTTGACCAACTCATCAGATAATCTAATAGTTTCATCATTCAAAATTTTCTTAGTATTTTTTATATGTTCATCATATGCTTTATGCGTTTTAAGTCCAAACAAACTTACTATTGCTTTATACCTATCAGGATCTTTTGTTTGTCTGATAAAATTACTAATAAGTTCTTGTGAAAGAAGTTGTGTAAAATTAAAGCTTTTTTCAAAACTAATCTCATTAGAAAAGCCATCTTTAACTAAAATATTATTTAAAGAGCTCTCTCTATTTCCATTTAGTGTGAGGATTCCATTTCCATAATCATTCTTTTTTTTTTGAGGAATAGATCGTTTGACTGTTTGACCATTATCAAATTTAATTTGTACGCCATCATTGACATTTATCTTACAAAATGAATTTCTTAACAAAGGATAATCATTTCTCTCTTTTGCAGAATCATGGTATCTTTCTAGCTTACCTGTTAATCCCCATTCAATTCCATCAAAAAATGAAGTTTTTCCAAAACCATTTCGTCCATAAAATAAAATAATATTTTTGTCACTTGGAATATCAAATCTTTCTTGTTTATATGCTCTAAAACTATTAAACTGAATCTGCTCTATTTTCACTTTGATACTCCTCTTTCAATGTATTTATAAAGCTTTTTATTTCATGTTCTTCAATTTTATTTTTAATATCAATAGATGTTAAAAATTTATTTGCGAGTTGTCGTTTATTTGTTTTTTCATATATACTATGCTTAATAATATTTTCATCAGAACTAATAGCTTCAGAAATTGAAAAATCAAAATGAGAGAATAATGGTATTTGTTTTACGATCACATCTTTTACATTTTCATTATTATTTATATCATCTACTTTTAATACATATTTTTTACAGCAAAATTTATTAGATTCAATTTGATTTATAAAATCTTCCTTTATCTCTATATTCTTAGGAATAATAAATAAAAGATATATATTCCAAATTAGTTTATTAGGCAATTCAAACTGTTCTAAGTCTGATTGGATATGTCCAGCAATGAATTTTTGAACATCTTTCCATTCTTTTTCTAGTTCTACTATTGTTTCAATTGACTTTAAAGCTATAATATTGTTTTCTGAGTTAAAAACAATAGGCTTAAGCTTTTGTTCATTTTTTGATAGTTTGAGTAGACTTAAATCTAACTCCTCATAATTATCTAACATTTTTCATTTTCCTTAAAATATTTTTTTTGCATTATTTAAATTATTAAAATTTGTAACACAATTACCACATTTAAAATTTAAATTATTACTTTTTTTTAGATTCATAAAATCATTTGCTTGTGATTCTTCATCAAAAATTATTCCCGTATTTTTACTAAAAAAGCTTGAGAGTATTTTTGATAATTTATTTTGTATATTTAGCTCTCCTGTTTGACATGAGTTACAGGTTAGTCCACCATTATTCATCAATTGACAAATAAATACTGTACCATTAGAAATATTATATATTTGATTAGTTGTAATAAAGTCGGCTATTGAACCAATTTGCATTCCCAAACTCACTTCAGAAGTTTTTGCAGAATTAAAAAGCCAATTATCAATTTTTTTAATAGTTACCTTATTATTATTTTTATGGGGTAAAGAAGTAATGTTATCTACTATTTTACCAATTATGTAAAAATGTATAATTTTATTAATACTAATACCATTTGATACTTCATTTTTATCTATATCACAGTTTATTTGTTGCAATAAGTTATTTACATCTATATCATCAAGAATATGTTCTTGAATCTCATTCAATGAATTAAGCATGTTTCTTCTTAGAGTAGTATCAGAAGTAAAATTACTTTGTAAATCAGTACGAATATCAACTATTTGCTCATCCCAAATTTCTTTCAAAGTTCTTCTAGTTGATACATTTATTGTACTATGATCTAAATCATTGTCACTTATAATAACTTCTGTCATTAGCTAACCTTAATTGTTGAACTTGTTAACCTATTTTCTTCAACTTGGGTACCTTTAACTACATCAATTTCACTATCTTTAAGAACATTTTTCCTAATTTGAGTTACTTCTTTTTCTACTTTTTGTAATTCAACTTTTGTTTTATTCTCAACTTCTGAAACTCTCTCATCAATTCTCTTATTTTCATAATTTATATATTTTTTAAATATAGCATATATTATAAAAATGGCAACAAGTGTAATTATTGCACCTTCTCCTAATCTATCCCATGGAATACTCTCAATTAATTTACCCATCCTTAACTCCTTCTAATTTAAATTTAATTCACTCGTCCCATCACCCTTAGGAACAACTTTTATTTGCAATGGTATTCTTTCTTTCAGAGCCTCTACATGAGAAATCACACCGACCATTTTTCCGCTACTTTGAAGTAAGTTTAGAGCATTTAGTGCTGTTTCTAAGCTATCCTCATCTAGTGTTCCAAATCCTTCATCTAAGAAGAGTGAATCTATAGCAATTTTCTGGCTAGCAAGCTCTGAGAGTCCGAGAGCAAGGGCTAGACTTACTATGAAGCTTTCTCCACCAGAAAGTGTGCTTACAGGTCTTATAGTATTTCCTTGGAAGCTGTCTATTACTTCTATTTCTAGTAGCTGTTCAGTACTTCTTTGTAGCTCATACCTACTTGATAGTACACTCAAGTGATTGTTTGCTAGGCTTATTAATTGGTCTAGTGTGATACCTTGAGCAAATTTGGCAAATTTATCACCTTGGCTTGAACCTATCATTTCGTTTAGTTTTATCCATACGCTAAAGGTTTCTTTTTTCTTTTCAAGTTTGTTTATCTTATCTTCGTGTTTTTTGATATTTGAAGCATTTATTTCTAGTTCTTTTTCTAAACTTCCTATTGATTTTTGTAGTTCATCTATATTTAATTGAAGCTCTTTTAGTTCAGTATTTATATCTTCTAGTTCTCTATCTGTTAGATTTAATTCTTTTTGTTCTTTTAGCTTTTTTGTTGTATCTGTTTTAAGTGTTTGGATTCTTGTATATTTTTCTTCAATAGCTTTGCAAGTTCTAGTTAGCTCTTCTCTTTTAGTACTAGATACTAAAGCTTTTTCAAATTCTTCACATGAGCTAAAGCTATTGTCTTTTAGTGCTTTTTCAAATGATATATTTAGCTCTTCTAGTTCTGTACTGTTTTGAGTTTGTATTTGTTTTAGTTCTTTTACTTGAATATTTAATGAGTCATTTTCTGAGTTTTTTTGAGCTAATTCTTTTTCACAACTGTTATAACTATCTTGTATGCTCTTAAAGTTATGGTTTATAGTTTTTTCATACTCTTTTATATCATCAATATCTAATATAGTTTTACTTTTTTGCTCTAACTTCTCTATTTCTTTGTTTAAACCTTTTAGCTCTATTTTATACTCTTCTTGAAGTTTTAGAGTGTTTTTTACTTTTATATCGATTTGAAGTATATCTGCATACTCTTTTTGGATTTTCTCTTTTTCTAAAGATAATTTTTCTTTTTGATCTCTCAAGCTTATTATCTCTTGTAGTTTTCTTTGAGCTTCTTGTTTATCCTTAGCTAAGATAAGTTTTGAGTTATCTTCTAAAGTGAGTTTATTGTTTAAGAAAAACTCATCTAGGGATAAAATCTTTTGTTCTTGTTTTTCTAGTGCTAAAGTACTAGATTCTAGTTCTGAGTTTAGTTTAGCTAGGTTTATCTGAGCTGTTTTTTGTTCTGTTGTTTCATATGATAGTAGTTCTTCTTGCTCTTGAATTTGTTTTGTTGTTTCATCTATATTTATCTCTAAAGTATGAGTGATATAAGGATGTGAAATCGAACCACATAGATAACACTCTTCACCCTCTTTTAGTTTAGCTCTGTCACTTTCATAGTTTTTAAGTAGTAGTTCTCTTTCTCTTATGGCTTTTTTCGCTTGTAGGGTTTCTTCTATTTGTTTTAGAAGTTTTGTTTTCTCTTCATTTATTTTGTTTTGTGTACTTATATCTTTATTTATATCTTCTAGGAGTTTTTTCTCTTTGTTTATATCTTCTAAAATTTTTTCATACTCTACTATAGACCTAGTAAGCTCTTGTATATCGTTTATTTGGCTTCTTATGTTTTCTTCATTTAGGTTTATATTTGAGCTTTTTTCTTTTAAGAGTTTATATTCCTCTTCTTTTGTCTCACTTTGTTCTTTTAAGTTTTTTATTTCTAGATTTTGTTTTTTTATTTCTTTACTTATGAGACTTTCATCTTCTAAAATAGATTCAATATCTAAAGATAAAAAAATTGAAAGATTATGCTTTTGTTTTAGTAATTTTGAGTCTAGTTCCCTTGTTTGTACTTGTTTTGCTCTTTTTTGACTTTGTATTTCTCTTAAGTCTTTTAATTTTATACTATTTTGCTCATATGATATTTTTTCTCTACTGTATTTATCTTGTAGTAGCTTTGATTGATTTTGTTTTGATTCTAAAAGCTCTTGTAGTTCAATACTTTGTTTTCCAAAAAGTTCTAGTTTTTGTTTATCTTTACTAATTCTTTGATTTAGTAGGTTTTTTTCTTGATATATTGCTTGTACATTTAAAGCTTTATTTGAAAGTTCAAGACTCATAAACTCTTCTTTTTTATCTTCTTTTTCTTTTGATATTAGCTCAAACTCTTCATGGTACTTGACACTATCTATCTCTAATTTTTGTAAGTTTTCGAGCCATAGTGATGTCTTTTTTGAAAATTCTTCTTTTTTATCTAGTCCTTTTTTTTGAACTTTGAAAGTCTCTAAATTTTGGTTTTTCTTTTCTACTACTGCTTTTTCAAGTAAGTCTATATTTCCTAAAGATAGTTCTTCATCTTCTATAGCTCTTTTTTTAAGTATATAGGTGTCATATATCTCTTTTGATATTTGTTTATAAATCCCCGTACCCGTGATTTTTTCAAGTAAAGTGGACCTATCTGATTCTTTTGCTTTTAAAAATGCATCAAAACTTCCTTGGGCTAACATCATCGACTGAATAAATCTATCGAAGTCTAAACCTGATAATTCTTCTACATACTTAGGTACATCTGTTACTGTAGATTTTATCACTTTAGATGATTCTACATCAGCTAGTTCCATTTTGGCACTTTGGAATTTGCCATCAGCTGACTTTCTAGCTCTTTTTTGAGTCCATGAAGATCTATATATGATACCCTTTATTTCAAACTCTACTTCACAATAACACTCACCAGTATGCCTAGACATAATCTCACTTGGTGGTTTTTTAAGTCTTGGAGTTCTTCCATATAATGCACAGGTGATAATGTCTAGTATAGTACTTTTACCAGAACCAGTAGGCCCTGTAATCGCAAATAGGGCATTATCATTTAGAAATGTACGAAAATCTATCTCGAATTCACCCTTTAATGAGTTGATATTCAATGATTTTACTTTTAATATTTTCATTGAGTAGACACCTTCTCATAAATTTTTTTAAAACTTAGTGTTAGCTCTTCGACAAATTCTTTATCTTCTAGCTCCTCTATATCTAATCTTCTTGTAAATACATCTGTAGGTGTAAGTTCATCTAGGCTAGTTACTTTTAACTCTTTTGCTTCTAGTTTCTTTTGGGTTTTATCTATCTTTATAGCTAAGATAATAAATTCATTTTTGTCAGCATATTCTCTTATCTCCTGATTTGCAGACATTGGATTGTCATCATTAAGATGTATTTCAATCCATGTTGTTTTATCTTCAATTTTTTCTAGTTCTTTTAGTACTGATTCTAAATTACCTCTTAGGACTTGTAGTTTTCTTTTATTTGGTATTTCTATCTCTTTTACATTTACTTTTTCATTTTTGAACTCAACAATATTAATTTTCTTTTTTTGATTTGCTTCTGAAAAACTAAGAGGAATGGGAGAACCACTATATCTCACATGGTTACATCCTACTATTTGATTTATATGAAGATGACCTAAAGCTACATAATCAAAATACTTGCCTAAAAAATCACTCCCAATATCAAGAGTACCACCTATATAGATATCTTTTTCACTTTCACTTGTACGAGATCCTAGCGTTGTTAGATGTCCTGTAGCGATTATTGGGAGATTGTCTTTGGCAGTTAATTTAATAGCTTCTTTATATATGTCAATATAATGTTGCTTTATTCCAGTATTTAAAGAAGATTCTTTTTCATTTGTAGTTTGGCCACTTACAGACTCTCGCACAATACTATCTCTTAAGAATGGAACAGCACAAACAACACCTTGAAGTTTATCTTTTTTATAAATAGGTATTAACTCATTTTCATCAACATCACCCGAAGTGATAACATATACATTCATAAACTCTAATAGTTGTTTTGGAGCTTTAAGAGTAGAAATTGAGTCATGATTTCCAGCAGTAATAATGACATATAAATTTTCTATTGCAAACAATTGTTTTAAAAAATTATAATAAAGTTCTAAAGCATAATTGGGAGGATTACCTGTATCAAAAATATCCCCTGCAACTATAAGAACATCAATATTTTCTTTTTTGATTATCTCAGTAAGCCAAGACAAAAAAGCTTTATGTTCTTCAGCTCTACTTTTCCCCATAAACTTTTGACCGATATGCCAGTCAGATGTGTGTAATATTCTCAAAATAATCCTATTTTTATTATTAGGATTATTATATCAATAGTTTAATCAATAAAAAGATGAAGATTGGGGTAAGATAACAAAGCTTTTTTTGATAATCATTTCAAATAGTACTTTGTATATCTTGTATAGTTATGATGAACTAGCAATTAAGTTAAATATAAGGGTCAGAACACAATTCACTACTTATCAATCACCAAATGATTTTAAAAAGTTGCTTAGTTGAATTTTTAATGTTAGAATATATCTGTCCAGTTTTACAACAGGATTTAGTTCGCCAATTCGATAAATAAGTGCAATTTTTTTAAGAAGGAGAAAAGGGGAGGGTTAACCAAGAGTTAGCTATTCTTTTTTTCTACTACAAAGAAAGGAATTGGCATGAGATACAATCAGTTAACCTTGGGAGAAAGGTATCATATAGAAGCTTTGATGAGACTTGGATACAAACAAATAGATATTGCCAAAGAGTTGGGCGTACATCCAAGTACAATAAGCAGAGAATTACAACGGAATAAATTTAGAGGTAAATATAAACCTGTTCAAGCACAAGCAGAATATATTTTGAGGCAAAAGAAGAAACGAAAACGTTCATCTATAAGTACATCAATAGAGAGGTATATAAGAGCGCCAATTCGATAAATAAGTGCAATTTTTTTTAAGAAGGAGAAAAGGGGAGGGTTAACCAAGAGTTAGCTATTCTTTTTTTCTACTACAAAGAAAGGAATTGGCATGAGATACAATCAGTTAACCTT
>CACVAW010000025.1 GCA_902727925.1 uncultured Campylobacterales bacterium
TACCGCCCTGGTCTCTCATCGCATAATCAAAAAAACTATCTTGCATCTTTTTACCCTTCTCTTTTCTTTGATTACTATTTTAACTAATTCTCACTTTTCTTTATCTTTTGTTCAGAGCTCTCAATTAGATAAAAGTAAGATGGAACCTTATACACAGTTTTTGGCTGAGTTTATGCATGAGTCGGGATTACCTGTAGCTCACACTATGAAAATAGGAGACAATTATTTTTCTCAAGAAAAGAATTTGGATAAATTACCTTTTGTTTCTATGTCAGAAAATGATAGAAAGTTAGCTTCTCATCTTGCATTTTCTGATTTGGTTATGAAAGATGGTGATCAAAGTTTTAAGAGTTCAAGTCAAAGTTTTAATGAAGAGGGGATGCACCGACCTCATAATGTGATAATTGAACAAAAAAAATCTAAAGATGGAACAATGTTAGGTAAACATAATCTTTATGATTTTGATATGGCTGATCCTCTTGATACTCAAGACGTAAGTGAAGCAGTTCAAAATAGAAGTGAAAATGAGTTCGGAGAGCATGGTTCATTAATAACTTATACATTGGGAGTTAATGATAATAGAAGTTATTTTTTATCTCGATTAGATGATGCTCAAAATATTATATTAAGTGGGCTAGCTTCATCTATGGCCAAAAAGTTTATAGACCCTGAAGAGTATTCAAAACAAGAGAGTAGGGAACTCTTAGATACACTTTCTTCTAATATTGAAGAAGCAAAAGCCTTTGACCCCCAGAATATAAAACTTAGTGAGTATGGAGGGTATAGTCAATTTCTAAGTTATACACAAGATGGCTCGGACGGTTCAGGGTTTACTAAAATAGATGATATAGATAATGATTTAGGTTTTGATGATTACCGAGATGAAGATATTTGATAAAATATACATTTTTACTCACTTCAACGTTAATGAAACTTTTTGTTTATCTAAATCAATACTAAGGACTTTGATTTTTTCTAAGTTTTGATTGATACTTAATACATCGCTAGGGTGAGATATTCTTTTTTGACTGATCTGGGATATATGGAGTAGGGCATCGTTTTTTAGTCCTATATCTATAAAAGCTCCAAAGTCTGTGATATTCCTGACTATTCCAGTGAGTTCAAACCCTTCTTTTAGATTTTCTAGTTTTGTTATGTCTTTTGCAAATTGTACTTGATTAAAGTCACTTCTTACGTCGTGTCCTGGCTTTTTTAGTTCATTTATGATGTCTGGAAGTTTTAGTGGGCTTATGTTTAGTTCGGTTGCTATTTGTGTTATTTGATTGTCTTGTATATCTTGTATTGTATGATTTTTTTGTAGAGCTTTTGTTACTTCATAGTCTTCTGGATGTATAGCTGTGTTGTCTAATATATTTTTGCTGTCTTTGATCCTTAGAAATCCAACTGCTTGCTCATAAGCTTTGTTTCCAAGACCTTTTACTTGGAGTAATTCATTTTTATTTTTGAACTTTTTTATTTTGTTTCTATGTTCTATTATATTAAGAGCGAGTTTTTCAGATATTCCTGAGACGAAAGATAGTAGCTTGTATGAAGCTGAGTTTAGGTCTACACCTACTTTATTTACTAAGTCGGTTGTAGTATTTTCAAGTTTGAGGGTTAATTCTTTTTGGTTTACATCATGTTGGTATTGACCTATGCCAAGTGATTTTGGCTCAATCTTTACTAGTGTAGCCATTGGGTCTCTTAGGCGTCCAGCGATTGATATTGCACCTCTTATTGTTACATCTAGGTTTGGATATTCTTTTATAGCTATTTTTGAAGCTGAGTACACGCTAGCACCTATCTCACTTACTACTGCGTATTTCAATCTCAAGTTATTGTCATCTATTAGTTTTGTGATGAATTCGGCAGTCTCTTTTGACGCAGTTCCATTACCTATAGCGATAGCACTTACTTTATATTTTTTGATTAGGGCTAGTACTGTTTTTGATGAGTTGTCAAAATCTTGTTTTGGTTTAGTCGGATATATTACACTTGAATCAAGATATGTACCGTCTTCATTTATAACTGCGAGCTTACAACCTGATACAAACCCTGGATCTATACCTAAAATCACATGACTCACAAGTGGAGCTGTTTGAAGCAGTTCTTTTAAGTTTTTTCCAAAGAGTTCAATCGCCTCAGAGGAAGCTTTTTCTTTTAGGTTGTTTAATATTTCTCTTTTTAGTGATGGTAGAAGTAGTCTTTTTAGACCATCTTTATAGGCATCATAAACTATATTTTTTGAGCTATTTGCCCATGATGGTATTTTATATTTTTTTATATTTTCTAAAATACGGGTTTCATCGATATCTATTTTGATACTTAATTGTTTTTCGTTTACAGCTCTTAGTATTGCTAGAGTTCTATATGATTTGATGTACTTTATTTTCTCGCTTAAGTTTGCAAGTCTGGCGTAAACGCCATTTTTATCAAAAGATTTTCCTTCTTTTGTTTTTATTACTCCCCAATTAGATATGAGGTTTCTAATAACTTCTTTGGTTTTAAAATCATCAGCATATCTCTGTGCTATGATATCTTTTGCTCCACTTATAGCTTCATCATGTGCTTTGATAGTTTTATTTATGAACTGCTTTGCTTTTTGTTCACACTCTTCTTTTGTATATTTCAAGCTTTGGATTATATTTGCAAGAGGCTCTAGTCCATTTTGTATCGCGTCACTTGTCCTTGAAGACTTTTTGTCTTTAAAAGGAGCATATATATCTTCTAGGGATTGGAGTGTTTTTATCTCTTCTATAGTCTTTTTTAGATTAGTATTTAAAAAGTTTTTTTCTTTTAAGATAGCTAAGATATCTTCTTTTCTTTTTAGTAGCTTTTTTGAGTATTCAAAGATATCTTCAAAAGCTCTTAGCTCTTCATCACTAGCGTTATTAGTCAACTCTTTTCTATACCTTGCAATAAAAGGGATAGTACATCCATCTTCAAGTAGTGTGATGATGTTTTGTATTGTTTTGTCGTTAAGGTTAGTTTTTTCTTTTATTAGAGTTGTGAGGTTGGTCATTTTAATTTTAGATACCTAGTATTTCTTTCATCAAATTTCCTACATTTGAGCCTAATTTATCAATGATTTTATCGAGATCATTTTCAAATTTTACTTCTTGTTCTACTGCTAAAGAGATATTTTTAAAAGTTATGAATTTAGTATCGAGTTTAGATTTATTATACTGTCCTATTTCAGATATTAATGCTGTCTCTAAAAATCTTTTACTCTGTTCTGATGTTTTTTTATTCTCTAGTAGATCACTTCTACTGTATTTAGAAATGTCAAAATGTAATAAAAGCCAAAATTCAAATGCTGGATTAGTTAAAGAAACTTGAATATTGTGTTCTTTACATGTTTTTATAGCATTTGTTAAATTTACTTTTTTACTTTCTTGTTTTTCTCTATCTACAACAATCCAAAAAAGATCATATGAATCATCAAAATCATGAGGACATTCATTTTTTATTTTTGTTAACCTTTCTTTATCTTCTATTATGTCGATAATTGTTTGTGCAACTTTTGTTGGAGAACTAGAGTTTTCTTCTCCTTTTCCTCTCTTGATACATGCTATAGTTATACCGTTTGGTTTAAATTCTTTTTTTATATGAGAAAAATATTGATGCTCAGTTTCTGCCCCTTCAAAAGCGATAATAACAAATTTTTCAACTTCTTTTGATTCAGTTTTGAATATCGGTTCATTAAAGTTTCTGTTTGGATTAAAGCCCATAGTTCTATAATTCCACTTCTATTTCATCATATAGTTCTATAATTGGAACAGCATCAAACCTTCCATCTAAGTAGTCTTTATTAATTTTTTTATCGTTTCTTATATTGAATTGATTTAATGGATAAGTTTGTGAAGAATTGTTTTTTTTATCTTTTTTAATAAACCAAATTTCATCTCTTCTAAGTAGCTTTAGGTCTAATAATGTTGCTTCATGTGTTGTAACTATTAATTGAGTTTTATTTTTATTTAAATTATAAAATAATTCAAAGAATTTTCTAGTTAGATTAGGGTGTAAACTTCTTTCAAATTCATCTATAACTATAGTATAGTCTTTTGAAAAACATTCTATCAGTGGTATCAAATCAAATAATCTTTTAGTACCATCTGACTCATCCGAGAGTTCAAACATTTCATCTATATCTTTATTATGTATAAGACCAAGCTTGTCAACTGTTAATTCATTATCATCATTTTTTGATATAGTGTAGACTGATCCATTTGAGTCTTTTATTGAAATTTCTTGTCTTTGATCTTTTAATATGTCTTTTTCAATTTTCTTTTTTATTTCTTGAGGTATATGTTTTAAACTGTCATCAAAATCTTCTTTTAACAAATTAATATCTAGTATTCCTGTATCAAATTTTTTTAAATATTCACTAAATACATTTGAAAGATTTTTATCTTTGTTAATTGATCGTATCGCAGTAAACTTACTATCTGGATATAAGACAATAAGTTTGTTATTAAACCATTTAAAAATATTATTTAAAAACATTATTTTTTCATTTTCAAGATTTTTATTAGCTATTTCTGTTAAAAACAATTGATTTGACTGGTGTTTCATATCCTCTATATATACATTAAATTTATTTTTAATAGTAGAATTTGATAATTGTGTTCCTATAGTTATATCATTATTTTTTCTTTCAAATATTTTTTCTGATGTTGTTGCTTTCATTTTGTATAACCATTCTTCTTCGATTTTTTGACTATGGAGTAGAATACTAAATCCATATGTATAAAAATCAGTATCAATTTCTAGTTCAAATTCAAATATAGTTGGTTTTGTACTACTCTTTTCGTCTAATCTAAAATATTTTTTGTAGGTTTGAACATTATTTAACCCCTCTACTATTATATCTTGACTATAAGATAAAGCTTTAATAAGATTAGATTTACCTGAAGCATTAGCTCCATAAATTACTGCACTTTTTAGTACTTTAGTTTTACCAAACTTCGAAAAATGGTTTTTATGATCTCCAGTACTATCTGCAGTTAAGTCCAAATAACTTTCATCTCGATATGACAAAAAATTCTCTAACATAAATCTTTTTAACATATTAAATCCAATATTTTATTTAATTTTGGAGATTTTATCGTAATATCTTTATATTTTAAAATTAAATAGATAAATGTTTTAGAGGTATATTACATTAAGTTTGTACTCTTATTACAAAAGTCCAAAGAGGAGTTTTATTTTTAAATCATTACCTACAATATAAGAAATTTGCTATATCTTTAATCTAACTTGGACACTTTTTAACAACTCATTATAAAAATACCCCCTAATAATAAGCCTTTAAATGTTTTGTAGTACTAGTACACATATGTAGCTTATTTTAATACCTAAGGTATAGTATTTATTATATTTTTATTTTATACAATCCCTTGATAAGTATCATACATATTATAACCTCTGCAATACTTGCAAGTATAAGTGCGTAGTAGTCTAGTTTTTGGATATGTTCGGCTTTGTAGGCTATGGTTGAGATTGCTACTATAAGAGTTAGTGGCATAGAGTGTGAAAGTGCGAACAGGAATTTTTTGTTTATAGTCGGAAGATTGTCAAATATAAATGAGCTTACAAATCTGATAAAGATCATTAAGAATATGATTAGAGATGCTTTCATTAGAAGTTCTGGATATAGTAGATATCTAAGGTCAAAGGTAGTTCCTACGTATATAAAAAATATAGGTACTAAGAAACCAAATCCAAATGATTCAAGCTTGTGTGGGAGGCTTGCTTTGTGGTCGAAGAATGTTGTGATAAACATACCTGCTACAAATGCACCAAAAGCAACTTCAAGATGTAGTATTAGCATTACAGCGATGATTAAGAAAAATATTGCCATTGAGAAACGTACATCTTTGTCATTTTTGTCAAATTGAGGCATTAGTTTTTCTTGTAGTATTGGAAACCACCAAAAGAGTATTTTTGAGAAGTGAAATACAAACATAACAGCTAGTAAAAATATAGTAAAGTATCCAATTGCGCGGTAAAGCTCAAACCCAACACCAAATTCAAAAGAAGCTGAAGTAATAGTAAGTGCAGCAATACTAAAAATCTCACCAATAATACCCATACTAAGAGAGAAGTTAAGCCATGATACATCTTTGCCGAATTCTTTTATAAGAGCTGGGAGTAGACCTATTGATATAAGAGGTAATATAGCGATATATAAAATACTAAGATCAAATATAAGTATAGCTACGTAGGATAGTGCAAACAGTGAGAAGGTATATAAAAGACCTTTGATGACGTCATTTTTAGGAGTCCTAAGAAGGTCTCTTAAGTCAACTTCAAGTCCAGCTAAGAACATAAGATAGAAGAAGCCCACTTCAGCCATAAGATGAAAAATCTCATTATGAGATACAAATCCAAGTAAAATAGCTATAGAACCCAAAGCTATTTCAATGGGAGTTGTAGGGATTCTTAGTATTCTTGAAAGAAATGGGGATGATATTAGTATCAGTGAAATCGTGATAATAATAGATACATTAGTGTCCACCTGGACAATCCTTGATAGTTGCTATTTCATATCCTAATGCGTTGATAGCTGATATATCTTTGTGTGAATTTTCGCCTTTTGTTGTTAGGTAGTTTCCTATCACAATAGAGTTTGCTCCACTATCAAATATACTTGCTAAGTCATTTTCAAAGACTAGTTCTCTTCCACCTGC
>CACVAW010000026.1:0-17633 GCA_902727925.1 uncultured Campylobacterales bacterium
TGCTTATAATCTAAGACGAATACCAAATCTAATAGATAAGTGTACCTAAAGGGCAAAATATATGAAAATCTCACTTTAAATAGTGATTATTGATTTTTATTTGGCATAAAGTTGTTTCAATTTTATGTCAAATGTTGTTTAAACCTTAAAATACATTCTATTGTTTAAATAAAAATATTTTATCCTCTTTGTTCAGAGCTCTCAATTATGTTAAATAAATATTTAATAAGGAAAGTGATACTATGCAAAATATATTATTACTTATTAGAAGTTAATAGAGCATGCCACGTAGAAGACAACTTAAAGGTATAGCTGTAAATCTTGCACAATATTGTATGAGTAGAAATTTTGAGTCTGATGGATATTGGGCAATGGGAAAGTTTTATGCTTATGCGAAAAAATATGGAACAGACTCCATCATACTTAACCTTACAGATTATTCTATTAAACCAGAATCAAAGAGTAATACATTTATTTCTGCTATCCAGTTGTTAGTAGATGTAGTAGAAAAAATTATTAATACAAATAAAATACCAGCTTCTTGGGTACGACAAATAAATATTGTTCTAAATTTTAATGCAAAATATGAAAAAAAATATCATTACTGGGGTTCAGCACTAGGTGGTAAACCATTTTTTTGTAAAGCAATTATTTTAACAGATTTAGGTCGAAAATATGAATATGAAACTACTGGTATTGTATGGATTCACAACCCTCAAAAGGAACGTCAAAGTTTTTCTTTCTGAAAACAATATTTCTAATATTAAACTAAATTTTAATTTATAAAAATTCCCTAATACTCGTATCAGTTAAAATACAAGATTAGGGGATATTAATATATGGTGCAGGAATCAGCTTAAATTTTACTTATAAATTAGATACCTTACTGTTTGTAGAGAGGTCCTTCATTTCATTTAATACTATTTACAGTCCAAAAGTTAAATCAATATTACCATTATTCACTGTAGCATTTTTAATATATCTATATTTTGGGTCATCAAGAGTATATATAGGTATTTGAGAAATTAAATTTTGAATTATTGGTTTTAATGCACTTGAAGAGATACCTGAAAATGAACTAAGTAGTGAATTTTTGTTAAATTCTAATGAATCAACTATAGCGTTTTGTATAAAAAAAGATTTTTTAGCTTGATCATATACTACATTTCCAGATACATTTAACTTCGCACTTAACTTACTCAAAAGAGGATTATCAAAAGCTAGTTCTGAACCTAGAGATACTGCGTCACTTTCATTAAATAGTAAGTTTGGATTTGAAATCTTAACATCACCATAACTTGTGGACTTACTAACTGGGAATTGATTTGTAATATTTGCTATTACACTTGCTGCTGGTATTCTTAAGCTTAATCCATTTTCATTAATGCCAACACATCCATTCAAAAACAGTCCTATTAAAAATAAAATTGATACTTTTCTCATTTTGTTCCTTTTTTGTATGGGTACTCAAAATAAAATTTTCATACCCTACTTTCAAAACTATATCAAGTATAGCTGTACCTTTTTGTATATTTACTCTAGTATTTTAGATATGATATTATAGAATACTTTCTATGAAAAACCATAAATTTAACACCCTTATTGAAACACTATCAGAACTTCCAACTGTAGGCAAAAAATCAGCTTCAAGATTCGCATACCATCTTATATTCAAAGACTCATTTCTAGCTCTTAAACTAGCTCACAACATAGAAGACGCTATAAATAATGTAAAAAAATGTGGAGTATGCCAAGGAATAAGCGAATCAGAAATTTGTTATATATGCCTAGATTCTTCAAGAGACAATGAAAAACTCTGTATAGTATCATCACCTCAAGATATATTAATATTTGAAGAAAACAAACTTTATGATGGTAAATATTTTGTTATAGAAGATTTAGAATCATTTGATGAACATAAACTAAAAAATCTTGTATTAAGTGGAGTAAATGAACTAATATTCGCACTTGAACATAGTATTGGGAATGATGCTTTAATACTGTATATAGAAGACAAACTAAAAGACCATAATCTAACATTCACAAAGCTAGCTCAAGGAATACCGTCAGGTATGAGCTTACAAAATATAGATATAGTATCTCTGAATAAAGCTATTCTTCAAAGAACAAAAACTTAAGTGGATTCTTTATGAGTATTTTTTAGCTAACTTGATGAATATTTTTGAAGTGGTAGCAGAAGGGGAACTCGAATCCCCGACCTCCGGCTTATGAGACCAGCGCTCTAACCAGCTGAGCTATCCTGCCACAAAGAAGTGAAATTATAGTGGATTTTGTATTAAAAGAATATTATTTTTGAGCTAATTTTAGAAATTGATTTAGTGAACGTTTTTCTTTGTAATTAATAGTATAAGAAATTAGTTTTAAGTACTTTAATATATCAGATACTTTTATATTATTTTGTTTTGCATATTTATTTAAAATATATCTAGGTATGTATATTTTATTTGACTTTATAAACTTATTTACTAGTTTTTTGTTTGCTTTTGTTTTAGTGTTTACAGCAAATACAGCAAATACAAATGGTAAGTTATATTTTTCGTACCAAACTTTAGCTAGATCCGTATAGTTATTATTACTACAAGTATATTTTAGAGCTTTGTCCCCTATTATCACTTGACCTGTGATATCAAGTATTTGAGCTAGTTTATTTGATGTTTGTGACGCGTTATCAGGTATGTGTTCATTGCCCTCAATTACCAATACGCTTTTAACTTCTTTTTTTGCAATAATTCCTAAAGGATAATAAAGTTGACTTTTGTCTGTTAGTGTTATAGATGATACAAAAGCTTCATTTATTTTTTTTGTTTGTAATTGTTTATTAATAGAAGATGGTACATTACTTTTATAGCGTATAGTTGCTTTTATTCTACTACTTTTAATATATTTGTTGATAAATACATTAAAAGGTAATAGATTGACATAATCAATCATTCCAATATTTAGCATATTAACTTTCTTTTATGTATTTAACAGCGTCATAAGAGTTTAAAAATATATTTGATGAGTGTTTTTTTAATATGGCTTTGTTTGCGTATCCACTTAGTACTCCAGCTGAATTTATTCCAGCATTCTTAGCAGACTGAAGATCTAAGCTTGTATCTCCTATCATCCAACAATTTTGAAGTTCTACATTATCAAAATGTTTTAATGCTTTTTCTATAGGTTCTTTATGTGGTTTTAGGTTGTCTACATCATCTGCACCAATTATCACATCAAAGAAGTCTACTACTCCAAGTTTTTTGAGTAATGGTTTTGAACCAGCTGAAGTTTTCGTTGTGACTACTCCTAGTCTTGCGAATTTTGACGCGAAGTTAATTGCTTCAGCACCAAACTCTATTAATGTTGTATGATGAGCTAGTTTTCTATACTCTATAGTATATTGTTCTCTATATTTTGTAATATCATTTTTAGCTACACCAAATGCACTCATCATTATAGGTACAGGATGTCCTATAAGATCTTTTATCTCTTTATCAGTTGGAATATTTGTATCAAAATGCTTAAAAACATTTTTAAAGCCTTCAACTATAGGTATAGTACCTTCTATTAATGTACCATCTAAATCAAATAATATTATTTTTTGCATATTTGTTTTAGACTTCTTCTTTCATCATATTTTTATATTCATTTTTCATTTGAGTATTTACTTGTTCATACCAATCTTCACCTAAATCTTTTGGATAAAATGAATCTAAGAATTTCATAGTAACTGACCCACGTCTAGCTTCAAATTTTTTAGAGTCTATTATTCTTATAGTATTTGTAAGCACTATGGGCTGAACTTTTAAGTTATGTTTTGCAGCTAAGAATTTTGCACCTATTTTAAACTCACCAACTTCATCACCCTCACCTCTTGTACCTTCTGGAAATATACAAATGACTCTTTTATCATCAACAGCTTTTTTACCTTCGGCTAAGAGTGTTTTAAGTGCAAGTTTTGGCTTACTTCTATCAAGAATTATCATTTTAGGGACTTTAAGTATATGACCATAAAAGAATATATCAGCTATCTCTTTTTTTGCTACCCATGCAGTATTTCTGTTTTGTACTGATTCAATAATAGGAATATCAAGTAAGCTTTGATGATTTATAAACAAGACATCGGCACTTTCATCAATCTGGGAAATTTTATTTATTTTAATTCCCATAAACCAGACTTGAAATTTCGACCAAATAATTCTTGCTTTAGAATTACTTTTAGGAAACAGCTTCATAAAAAGAATTAATATGAAAACTGTACTTAAGAAGTTAATTAATATCGAAAAAGCTTTTAGTTTTAATAATATTTTCATTTTTTATCCAACCTATCTTTTTGTTTGGTAATAATACTTTTACATGATTATTTTGGCTTAAAAGTTTTTGAACTTCATTTTTTTCGTCCATATAATACATAATTGTAGAGTTTTTTGTAGGTAATATTTTAACAGGAGCATTAAGCTTGATTGTTACTATATCATAAGGTTTAAAGTTAATAAATATAATTACACTAAGAATTAATAATATTAGTAGGAAAATAATCTTTCTTTTAATTAGAAATATAATTAGAAACAATACAAAAAGAACTACAAAAGAGACCTTTTTATATAATATATATTTATTCGTTTTGGGATTAAGTTCTGTTTGAGTGCTAAGAGTATCTTTACCAATATTTATCTCTACTTTTATATTTTCAAAAGTATTTTTTTTAGTATTAAAATAATTAAACTCTAAAGAGTCTTTAAAGTCAGGAATGATTTCATAATAACTTACTTTAGAGTTAAATAGTTTTTTTTCTTTACTACTAATACCACCATTTGAAAGATTAAAGTCTTCTAGGTTAGATAGATTAGCTTCAATATCTAATAAAACTATATTATTTTTGTCATCATATTTTTTTGAAATTTGAGATTTCAGAGCTAATTCTCTTGCTATTACGTTAGAAAAGTTTTCTATATCACTAAGTTCTATGACCCTTAGATCAGGATAAACAACATTTTTTGTTAATCTCAAATTTGTATATGACTTTTTTTGACTAAACTCTTCATCAAAACCAAGTCCATCATCAATATATGTTTTAATCTCATCTTTGATACTAACTTTGATATTAAATGCTGGAAGTTTTGACTCAGTACTTTTTAATTTTATATAGTACCTATTTCTAAAAGTATTTCTTTTAGTTTTTTTCCATCTACTTCTTGGGTTATAGATTTTATATTCATTTCCACCTTTTAATGATGTTGATACGCTGTTTATATAGTCAGACAACACCATCACTTCAAGGTTGACTTCAAATATTTCTCCAACAACTACTTGGGTCTTAGGATCTATAAAGTTTGGAAATATTATTTTTTCACTTACTGAACTCCAAGCAATACCAAAGGCTAAAAATAAAAATAGCAGAATATTTTTCACTACCTTATAAACCCTTCTAACATTTTTACACCATCACTTGAACCAAGAATCTCTTCCATAGCACGTTCTGGATGAGGCATAAGACCAAATACATTTTTATTTACGTTACTTATTCCAGCTATATTATTTACTGCACCATTAGGATTAAGATCATTTCCATTTTTGTCAACATACGTTAAAACAACTTGTCCGTTTTCTATTAAACTACCAAGTCCTTTATCATCAATATAATAATTACCTTCAGCATGAGCAATTGGAATATTAAGTAAATCACCATTTTCAAGTTCTGATAAAAATTTGTTTTTATTAGATTCGACTTTTAGGAAGTGATGCTTTGATATGAAGTGAACATTCTGATTTCTTTTCATCGCACCTGGAAGTAATCCAGATTCTAAAAGTACTTGAAACCCATTGCATATACCAAGTACATATCCACCACTATTTGCAAATCTTATAACATCTTTCATAATAGGAGCAAACTTTGCAATTGAACCAGCTCTTAAATAATCACCATAGCTAAACCCCCCAGGGATTACTACTAAGTAAGTATCTGAAGGTAACGTCTCTTCTTCGTACCATACAAGTTCAACATCTTGGCCCAACATATCAAATGCGTATTTAGTATCGTGTTCACAATTTGTTCCTGGAAATACGATAACAGATATTTTCTGTGATTTATTCATTTCATTCTCCCAAATAGTAGGATATTAAATCCTAAAATATTTTTCTTTAACTTAAAAAAATATTTTTAATTAAAGCTCTATATCATAATCTTCAATAACTGTATTAGCTAATAACTCTTCACACATTTTAGTAACACTTTGTTTTGCTTTTACTTTATCATTTTCTTCTAGTTCAAGAACTATTTGTTTACCTATTCTTGCGTCTAATACATTATCAAATCCAATAGAGCTAAGAGCATGCAAAGATGCTTTTCCTTGAGGATCAAGTACTCCGTCTTTAAGTTTTATATTTACAACTACTTTCATTTGTTACCTTTACTAATATTTAAAATTTTTATTGTATCAATTGCTGATTTTAATTGAATATCATTTAATACATTTTTTTGAGTGATGATTGTTTTATTATCTTCTTTAGATACTTTTTTATCATCTGTATTATCAAGTTTTTTTAATTCACTATTTAAGTGTTTTTTGAGTTCACTTTCTTTAATTGTAAAGTCATTTTCATTAACAGGTACTTTACCACTATGAACTATGATATCAGGTGTCACACCTTCAGCTTGTATTGTTCTTCCACTTGGTAAATAATATCTAGCTATTGTTATTTTTACTGCTTCTTTCATACTAAATGCATGAACTTGTTGAACACTTCCCTTCCCAAATGTTTTTTCACCTATGACAATTGCTCGTTTATGATCTTGAAGTGCCCCAGCTACTATTTCACTTGCACTTGCACTTCCTCCATTTACTAATGCTACAAGTGACACATCTTTGTATGTACCTTTATCTGTTGCATTAAAGTCTTGATTATAATGTTTGATCTTGCCTTTTTGAGATACTATAATTCCATTAGCTATGAATATATCACTAAGACCAATTGCTTCTGGGAGTAGCCCTCCTGGATTGTTTCTAAGATCTAGTATCACTCCATCAATTTTATTATGTTTTTCAAGAGATTTTTTAACCTCTTTTGTTACTTTTTTGTCAAAATTTGAAACTCTAATATAAAGTATATTTTCATCTTCTATAGTCTTTGTATATACAGATTCCAGTTTGATAATATCTCTTGTTATCTCAAATACGAGTGGCTTTACTTCCCCTTTTCTTACTATAGTAAGCTCTATATCAGTTCCTTTTTTACCTCTCATTATTGAAACTGCTTCATCTATGGTCATATTTAGAGTTGACTTATCATTGATTTTAAGTATTATATCTTCAGCTTTAAGACCTTTTTTAAATGCTGGAGTATCATCTATAGGAGATATTATAGTTAGTACTTTATCTCTAATAGTTACTTGAATACCAAGACCACCGAACTCTCCATCTGTATGAATTTTAAGATTATCATAAGTACTCTCGTTCATAAAACTTGAATGAGCATCAAGGTTTTGAAGTAATCCTTGAATTGATTTATCCACTATATCAGTAAAGTTAATATCATCAACATAGTAATTCTCAACTAATTCCATTGTCGTATTCAATTTCTGAATAGCTTTTAATCTTTCTATATTTGTTTGACCAAATATAGATGCACTAGATATTAAAATAAGTAATAATTTAAAGGATTTCAATAAAATGACCTTTGGTTTTGATTTGTGTAATTCTATAAAAAATAGTTTAATAGCACTACCTATTAGTACAATAAAAGAGTAAGTATATTTTTAAATAGTGTAATTTATGCTAGTCTAAACAAAAAAACTTTTTTTATTCTTTTATTGTGCTATTTTTATTAGGAGTTTTTTTTCCACCAAAAGTTCAATTATGGACTTAAAAACTACTGTTGCACTCTTACTTGCAAAATAATAATCATTTTTAGGAATTTTTTTTACTAATACCCCAATAGTATAACTACTATTACTATCATTTACAAAACCAAAAAATGAACTATGGTATAAATCTTGATAAGTACCTTTTGATGCGATATGAGCCGTTCCAGTTTTACCACCGATTTCTAAACCTTTAACTTTAGCTCTTCTACCAGTACCCTCTTCTACTGTTTTTATAAGTAGTCTTTTCATAGTATTTGCTAAATCTTTTGATATCACTTGAACATTTTGTTTTTTTGTACTTTTTAATAATGTGGGATTAGTACTTATTCCATCATTATTGAAAATGTTATATGCTTTTAATATCTGCATAAAGTTTGTTTTCATACCATATCCATAAGATATTGTAGCCTTGTATATCTGACTACTTAGTCTTAATAAGCTAGGAATTGAACCTGTTTTTTCATAAGTTAGTTCAAGACCTGAATATTTTGTAAATCCAAAAATTTTAAGACCATGAAAAAGCTCTAAGGCTGAGAGCTTTTGTACTAGTTTAGCCATACCTATATTGCTTGAGCGAGTAAGCACATTATCAGTTCCCACCCACTCAAGAGGATGAGAATCTGTTATTACTTTTTTACCTATTTTATATTTTCCACCATGAAGATATATTATATCTTCTAATTTAGTTACTCCATACCTTAAAAACAAAGCAAACACAAATGGTTTAATAACTGAGCCTGGTTCATATAAGTACTCTACAGCGTTTATATTGAGACTAGGATAATCTTTTTTATTTATATTATTTGGATGAAACCTATTACTTGATGCAAGTGCTAAAACATTACTATTCTTACTATTTATTACAGATATTATTATCTCATCAGATTCAAACTTTTTATTATAGAAATCTAATATTTTTTCTATATCTTTTTGAATTTTTAAGTTCAAATTAATAACCAAATCATTACCATCAACTCTTTTTTCTTTAGTAATAGTTTTATCTAGAATAATAGTCCTAACTACATCTTTAGAACCTTTAATTTCACCATCTTTACTAGCTTCTAAAAAATCATTAAAAGAGTGTTCTAGTCCTTTTATACCTTTTACTTTTGTTAAATTTTTGGTAGATTCATATTTTCTTACATATCCGACAACCGGAGTTAATGTATCAGCATAAGAATAAACTCTTTTTTCTCCACTTTGAATAATACTAAGACCATGAAGAAATGTGGTATTTGTTTTTTCATTATAATAAAATCTAAAAACACCTAATTTATAAAGCTTTCTAGCTAAGTCTTTTAAATGTCTTGATTTTTTAAAATCAATTGAATATGAGAGAGTTACTTGATTTTTTTTTGCTAAGTCTATTTTTTTTCTTATAGACTTTCTAGATTCACCACTATATATAGAATATAGTTTGATAAACAAATCTTTTTTATCAGGGTCGAGATTACGTTTGTCAATTACTGATTTGTACAGTCTTTTACTACTTGATACTATATATCCATCTGAAGACACTATATTACCTCTTTGAGCAATATCTTGTCTCTTTGTTTTTGTTGTAGGTAAGTTTCTCTCACTTATTACCCAATAACTAATAACAGTAAAAAATAGTAAAAAACTAATGAAAATTAATATTGTAAAAAATATTATTTTTTTTGTTTTTCTTTCTAGCATTAACTTTATATTAAATTTTTAGTTTAACTTCTTCAGGTTTAAAAGCATATTCTAATGCATCATCTTTACTTATTGTACCATTTCTATAAGCTTCAAGAATAGAAGTTGCTTGTGTTAGCATTCCTTCTTTTGATTGGTTTAGTTGCATTTGAGAATATAATTGATGAGTTTTGTTTTCACGTACAAGGTTTGCAACTGCTGTATTATTAATCAAAATATCATGAACAGCTACTCTACCTCCACCAACTCTTGGTATTAGTGTTTGACCTACCATTGCCACCATAGTTGACGAAAGCATATTTCTTATTTGAATTTGCTCATTTCCATCATAGTTATCAAGTATTCTATTTACTGTAGCAATAGCTGAGTTTGTATGCATCGTACCAAGTACTAAGTGACCAGTTTCAGCAGCTGTCAAAGCTATCGAGATTGTTTCTCTATCTCTTAGCTCTCCTACAAGAATAACATCAGGATCTTGACGAAGTGCATATTTAAGACCACTTGCAAATGAATCTGTATTTGCTCCAACTTCTCTATGTGAATATAGAGATTTCTTGTTAGTATGTAAAAACTCCACTGGATCTTCAATCGTTAATATATGCTCTTTTCTAGTTATGTTGATTTCATTAAGCATGGCTGCTAATGTTGTTGATTTACCACTACCAGTTGGACCAGTAACCAGAATAAGACCTTGTTTGTGTTTTGTTAAGTTTTTAAGTACTTCAGGAAGTTTGAGTTCATCAAGACTTGGTATTACTTGAGGAATAATTCTAAAAGCAGCTGCGAGTTTTGTACCTACAGTATAATAATAGTTTGCCCTAAATCTTCCAAGATTTTCAAACTCGATAGAAAAATCAAGTTCATATTTACCTTCAAACTTCTCTTTTTGTTTGTCTGTAAGGATAGACATACAGAGTTCTTTTGAGCTTTCCTCTGTTAGTACATCATACTGTTCAAGAACTATTAGTTCACCATGAACTCTTATCTGAGGTTTTGAATTTGCTACTATATGAAGATCTGAAGCATTTTCTTTGGCTACTATTTCTAATAATTCTTTTATTTGCATATCTAAAACCTTTTTATACGTTTTCTAACTCGTTAAATCTTCTTGAGCGTTATCACACAAGATTTCAACCCCTATTTAGCAGACAACTCTTAGTGCTAGCACCTCTTGGGGAATTGATCCATAGCTTTTTTTGTATGCGAGTTCTTCTTCTCTAGATTAAAAAATCAGTTCTCGCAACCGATTACTCTATAAAAACTAATCGTTTTAATTCAACATTTATAACTTATAACTCACAATTAATATTCTACTTAAAAGTTGTCCCACCATCTACAATTAATGTATGTCCAGTTACCCAGCTTGAAGCTTCACTACACAAGAACAAACACGCTCCAGCAAGATCTGTAGGTTGTCCCATTCTATTTATTGGAGATCTTTTTATTGTTTCAGCTTTAACCTCTTCATAGTTGGTGAATGCTCTTAATGCATCTGTTTCTATTGGTCCACCACTTACTGCGTTTACTCTTATGCCCTTTTCACCGAGCTCTTGAGCTGCGTATCTTACCATCGCTTCAACTGCTGCTTTGTTTACACCATGACCTGCGTAATTTTCTATATATATTCTATTTCCAGTTGAACTCATACTTATGATACTTCCACCACCAACTTTTTCTATCCTCTTAGCAGCTTCTTGTGCACCTATTACAAAAGCATTTACCGTTGCTGTATAAATATTATTAAGACCTTTTGGTTTGAGTCTCATAAATTTACCATAGCCACCAACAACCGAACGTCCAGATATAATTGCGTTTGATACGAAATAATCTATTCTGTCAAAATCTTTATCAATCTCTAAAAATAATGCTTTATAGCTTTCTGGCTCTAATATATTAAGAGGGTAATATCTTGCTTTTATATTATATTTTGCTTCAACATCATTAGCTATATTTTTAGCTTCTTCTTCATTTGAGTTATAAGTAAAAGCTACATTACAGCCATTACTCGCAAACTTATATACGATTGCTTTACCGATACCTCTTGTACCACCACTAATTACTAATGTTTTATTTTGAAATTCTTCGTTCAACTATAATCCTTTAACCGAATATTTTAAAATTGTTTTTTCTATAAGTTTTAAATTTTCTACACTTGGACCTACTAATGGTAATCTAAACTCTAAAGTATCAATAAGACCAGCGATATACATTGCTGCTTTTATTGGTATGGGATTAGATTCACAAAAAAGTACTTTGTTTATAAGTAGCAGATTTTTGTTTATATCATTTGCTTTGTTACTGTAACCCTCTTTTGAGAAATCAACCATCTCTGAAATCATATCTGGAAGTAAATTTGATGTTACACTTATCACACCATTCCCACCGCTTGCTAATACAGGACAATTAATTGCGTCATCACCACTTAATATTCCAAGTCCATCTATTGTACTAAGCTCAACAACTCTTGAGATATCACCTGTAGCATCTTTAATTGATACTATATTTTCGATATCTTGATATAGTCTCCTTGTAGTTTCAACACTCAAATCCACACCTGTACGACTTGGAACATTATACATTACTACTGGAATATCTATATTAGAAGCTATTTCTTTGTAATGTAGATATAGTCCTTCTTGTGTAGGTTTGTTGTAATAAGGAGTCACAGACAAAACTGCATCAGCACCAATATCAGAAGCAAACTTTGCCAAATCTACAGATTCATGAGTCGCATTACTTCCTGCACCTGCAAGAACTTTTGTTTTTGTATCTTTACATAAATTCACTGCTATTTCAATACACTCTTTATGTTCAGTATGGCTTAGAGTTGCACTCTCTCCTGTTGTTCCAACTGGTACAACACAATCAATTCCATTTTTTATTTGTCTATTAATTAACTTTTCGTAAGAAGCAGTATCAAGTTTGTTGTTTTTAAAAGGTGTTATAAGCGCAGTCATAGAACCTGATATCATATTAATCCTTTGTCGTCATATTTCAAAAACTATTTTGTTGAATAATTGATTTTAATAATTTTACATATTTTAGTTTTATTACTGAGTAGTTTATCATAGTTTCACTTGCTATTAATCCAATATATTTCATATTTTTTATATATATTAGAACTAGAGTATCCTCTATATTAGATTATGTTTATAATAATAACAAAAAAAGTTTACTACTATACAAAGCACTTAAAAGCTATAAAGAATATAATTAAGCTTGAACCGCCTATAAACATTTAGAAGGTTCAAATATTAAAAATTTTACAACACTTTGGAGAATCAACTATGTTTAAAAGAGGCTTTAGATATTTATTTTTGGGTATTTTATCTGTTATACCACTTATTATTGTTATCAATATTATTTATTGGATTAATGGCTTTGCTTTTAACATTGTTAGAAAAATCACATCTATTACAAATGATACTGCTTTTACTATAAGTGTAATACTATTTTCTCTTACGCTACTTATGTTTCTTGGATATAGCACAGAAAAGTTTGGTAAAACCCTATTCATTTCAAGAATTGAAACTTTATTAGAAAAAATTCCAGCTATCAGGACTGTATATTCAGTATCTAAAAAAGTAATCTCTATCTTTATGAAAGATGAGGACGAAGTTAGAGAAATAGTATTAGTCGAATATCCAAAAGAAAATATTTGGGTTCCAGCATATGTACTTAGTAAGCATGAAGAAATGCTTGTACTTTTTGTACCAACTTCACCCAATCCTACAAGTGGATATAGTGTAATCATTGATAAAAAATATACTATACATACAACTCTTAGTATAGAAGAAGCTTCAAAATTCATAATCACTATGGGAGCTGATTTTGTCAAAAAAGAAGAGCTAGTAAGTAAAATAAAGGAAAGATCAAATAATGCTTGAAGTATCTAAATACAACGCTAGTGGGAATGATTTTGTCATATTTCATGACAGTACTAAAAAAGATCGAAGTGAATTAGCAAATAAACTATGTCATAGACAAAATGGCGTAGGAGCTGATGGACTTATAGTGATACTACCTCACAAAACTCACGACTTTGAATGGCAGTTTTATAATAGTGATGGAAGTACGGCTGCTATGTGTGGAAACGGTACAAGAGCTTGTGCTCATTATGCGTATAATAATAACCTTGCACCCAAAGATATGAGCTTCCTAACAAGTAGTGGTATTATTAAAGCTAGTGTAGACAAAGATATAGTCGAAACAAAGTTCACTAAACCAATAATACTACAAGAGAATATCCGAGAATTTGATATGGATTTTATCTTAATTGACACAGGAGTTCCTCATCTTGTTACTTTTACCAAGAATGATTTTTTTGATAAAGAAAAAGCTTTTGTGCTAAGAGAAAAATATAATGCAAATGTAAACTTTGCAAGACTTCAAGATGATAAACTGTATGTAAGAACCTATGAAAGAGGTGTTGAAGATGAAACGGGAGCATGTGGTACTGGAATGGCAGCATGTTTTTTTCAAGGAATTCTAAAAAAGGATATAAGTGAAAACATAACTGTATATCCAACAAGCAAAGAAGAACTATTTTTTAGGATTAACGATAACGATATATACTTTAAAGGTGCAGTAAAACACACCTTTGATGCAAAATATTTTGTATAACACATAAAGGATTTTAATGGCACTTAAATTTACATTCAAAGCTATAGAAAACATATTAGATATAGTCATATCAAGTAAAACAGCTATTTCTGCTAGTGCAGGAAACTTAAAAAACTTATTTAAATCTGAATCTATGACAGACCTTCTTCATGAACCTGGCGAATACGCAGAGTTTATAAGAAAACTAGACTTGTTTGATGGAGATATCGATAAGAATACTCCGATCTCTACACTCAGAGAGCATATCATGGATATTAGTGGTACTATTGATAGGCATAATTCAATTTTTAATGGAAATCCTACCCTAGAGAAATCTTTAATAACACAAAAAACTTCACTATCTACACAATTTGGTAAAATTGAAAAGGTGTATAGAGGAATAAAACAATCAGTATTTGATAATTCAGAAAAAATATTAAACATATTTTATGAGATGTTTCCAGATGAACTCCCTCCCGAAGTTCAGGGATTTGTGCAAGAATTAAATGCTTTACAGATTAAAGCACAAAAAGCAGACATGAGTATCAATGATATTACCGAACTAAGAGAAGAAGCAGCAGATGTTGTATCAAGGCTAGATAATATGGTAAACCCTCCTGCTAACCAAAATAAAAAGCTTCAATAGAATTGAGACCTCTAAGAAGGCTAGACAAGTTTTAAAGAAAAAGAACGTAATTATCTTTTTAATCTAGTTAAGTCTTCTGCTAAGCATCTTGCAAGTTCGGGAGTTTCATAAATAAGCATTCCTCCTTCAATCGCTAAAGCTGCAACTCCCACTGGAGGAAAGATTATGGTAAAAGCTATAGTAAGAGCTCCAGTAGTATAAGTTATTTCACAATCATATTCATCTAAGAAATCTTTTATATCAGTCCAAAGACTATCACCCTCTTCTATTACGATAGGCTTATTAAAGTCTACACCAGCTTTCTGTAGTGTTGGTCGTAATTTTGCTTTTTGTTCTTCACTTAATTGAAAACTTGTTGCTATCATAAGTATATTTTATCCTAAATGTAATCTAACAGTATTATAATAGTATGTAATTAAAAATAAGGGTATACCATTGAGAGAATTTTTATTATCACTAGATCCAGGAGTTAATCCCAAACTTCTTTCAGGCAAAGAGCTTGACCTAATAAGATTTTTAGAAAAACTAAAAGTCATAGAATTAAAAAACAATATTTATAGAACTGTCAAAAAACACTACTTTGGAAAAATCGATATAGCAGTAAGTGGCACTGGTTTTTTAGAAAGCTTTAATAGTAGTATCAAAAAAGATTTACTAATAGAACCAAACGACTTACTAGGAGCAAGCAGAGGTGATATAGTAGTTGCAAGAAGAGTACACTCAGGCAACAAAAGAGCAAAAGCAAAAGTAATTGGAATACTCAAAAGAAAATACCAAAATTTGATTGTATACCTAAGAAAATCTAATAACAAAATAACTGCACATAATATTCAAACCAATCTACTAACACCAATAAATGCCACTCAAAAATCACTTAAGATACTACCTCGTAATGCTATACTAGTTCTTGACTCGCTAACAAGCAATGTAAAACATGTTTTAGGAACTATAGATGATCCAAGTATCGATGAGAAGATATCTATGGCAATGTTTAACAAACAAGAAGAGTTCTCAGATATCGCTCTAAATGAGATCAAGTCATATGGAGACAAAGTTGACGCGAAGCTTTATCCAAATAGAACTGACTTAAGAGACTTGGACTTTATTACTATCGATCCTGTTGATGCAAAAGACTTTGATGATGCGGTGTATTATGATACTGAGAATTCTACTCTTTATGTAGCTATTGCTGATGTGAGTTCTTATGTTCATCCTTTTACTCAGCTTGATATGGAGGCTAAGAAAAGAGGATTTACTATATATTTCCCTCACAAATCAATACCAATGCTCCCAAGACCATTAAGTGAAAACCTATGTTCACTCAAACCAAATGTCGATAGACTAGCTTATACATTCAAAATCAAATTAGACCCAGAGACTTATGAAGTTAAAAGTGAAGAGCTATTTGAAGCTATAATTAATTCAAAAAGAAGATTTAACTATGATGAAGTTGATGTTATCTTTGAAACTAATAAAATTGATAAGAGTGATGTAAAACTACTTCCATGGATGAATGAGCTCAACCGTGTGATTAGAATAATCAGGAAAAGACGTCTTAAAAAGGGATATGAATTCCAAACTAATGACATCAAGATACATTTAGACGAAGAAACAAAACTAATAGACAAAACAACTATAGAAAAACAAACTCCCTCACACGAACTCATAGAAGACTGTATGCTCCTAGCAAATAAAGCCTCAGCGAAAAAACTAACTGACGGTATATTTAGAGTACACCCTCCAGTATCTCCTAAGAGTATTGAAGCACTGCTTGAAGAGATAATGGCATTTGGAATTTTCCAAGAGACTTTAATTGATACCCATAAGCTAATTATAACTATTCAGAAAAAAGCCGAGGATTTAGGCATCAAAGAAGATATAGACAAGCTAATAATAAGATCTCAAAAACAAGCATTTTATGGACATAAAAAAGAAGGACACTTTGGGCTTGGATTTGATGAATACTCACACTTCACCTCTCCCATTAGAAGATATAGTGACTTGATGCTTCATAGACTTTTAAAATCCCTAAAATCTCCAAAAGATTATCAATACCTACTCAAAAACATCGAAGCAGACTGTAAAAGTGTAAGTTCACTTGAACGTGAAACCGACAAAGTAGTACGTGACTATACAGATAGAAAATACGCACGCTGGGCAGAAGCTAATATGAACAAAACATTCAAAGCTAGTATCAAATACATCAAAAAAACCTCTATTGCAATAATACAAGAACCAATAAGAGGCGTAAGAGTAATACTAAACGAAGAAGACTTAGAATTATTCTCTGAGGTTGATATCAAAATAATATCTGTAGATATATTAAAAGGTGATATTTACGGAGAGTTAGTTTAATCTATATACTATAGGAATAACTAAAGTCAAATCTTCTTTAGGACTAGGGAAAAATAAAGACGCCATTTTTATTGTTTTAATAGCGTCTTTATTTAGTATATTGTGTGCTGATTTGACTATTTTGATATCTTGAATATTACTATTTTTTAATAAACGAAAAGACACTTTTACCCTACCCTCAATTTTCATTTTTTTTGCCATACGAGGATACTTTTGTACTTTTTTAATTGCTTGAAAAATTTCATTTTGGTTTATATTAATATACTCTTTTGATATATCTGTAGATATCTTCTTTTGGGCTATTGATGATTCAAACACTTTAGTGACTGTTGAATTTCTTTCAAGAGTATTATTTGTTACTAATTGTTTTTTTTCAATACTCTTTTGTGCAATCTTTTTTTGTGTTTTTCTGATAACACTCTTCTGCACAGTTTGTTTCGTAGCTTTTTTTTCAATACTTTTTTCAATACTTTTTTCAATACTTTTTTC
>CACVAW010000026.1:17733-32998 GCA_902727925.1 uncultured Campylobacterales bacterium
TTTTTTCAATACTTTTTTCAATACTTTTTTCAATACTTTTTTCGGCAATTTTCTTCTGTATTTTTTTAATTACTCTCTTTTTTTCTTTTTTAACTGTCTTTTTATTTAACTCTTCTATCTTTATTATTTTTGTATTTTTAAGATTTAGACTTACCGAGTCACATATATAAGATACTTTAGTTTCTTTCCCAGGTATCGTTATGCTTATAGCATAAAAAAGCACTCCATGAACAAACACCGACAAAAGAAAAGCAAGTGTATATTTCAATCTTTTTTTACCACTATAAATATATTTTCAAACTTCTTATTTTTAAGCACTTCTAGAACTTCAAAAAAATCTTCAAACATACTCTCTTTATCACAATTAAGATATATATCTTTGCTTTTGTTTATATCACTAAAGTATTGTTTTAACTCACTCATAGTTGAGACTTTTGAGTCAATATATATTTTCTCATCTTTTGAAATACTTATCGTTATACTATCTTTGACTATTGTGTTTGAAAACTCTTTTGATGTTGGAGTATTGATAGGGAGTACTTCTTTTTGAATAAGCGTCATAGTTGTAAGTATTATAGCAATAAGCACAAGAAGTACATCCACAAAAGGGATTATATTTATTTGGTCAAATTTTTTCATTTATACTTGAAAGTTTTCTTTCTATAAGTCTAGCTAATATATTATATAGCACAGTAGCCTCAATAGCTACAGCCAAGCCAATAGCTGTAGTTTTAAGAGCCAAAGACAAAGACATCATTATCTTAGCACTTTCAAGCGAACCCATCTCATAGAATGTCTGCATGATGGCTAACACCGTACCAAGTAACCCAATATAAGCTGCATTACTTGCTACAATAGATATAAAAGTAGTATTTTTCGTAAGACTAAGTTCAGGGTTCTTCTCCTTGCTCATATCAATATTATAAATACTTATTAATCTCTCAATGAAAAAAAACAAACTTAGCAAACTAAGTACTAGCAAAATACCAATAACACCATAATCTACAATCAGCCCTAAATCTTTCATCATTAGAATCTATATGATATATTTGTATATATATATCTACCAGGCTCATTTAAAAGCATAGTATCGCCTCCACCATTCATAAGTGTGAGTTCATTATATGTATTTGATGTATTGTATGTTTTATCTAGTAGGTTTTCTATACCAAGTGTTATATTGAAGCTTTCTTTGAATGTTTTTGAGTATTTTATATTAAATACTGCATATCCACTTATAGCTTGTTCGCCGTTGTCACTATCGAAGTTACTCCAGCTTCCAGACATTACACTCTCAAGCCCAACTTCACCCCAGTTTTCATTTGTATAAGAAAGTCCTAATACTGTTTTTATTGGATTTATATCTGCTAAGTTTTTGTTAGTTTGATTTTGTAATGAATCTTTTTTCTCACCTCTTTTATAAGAAGAGCTAAGCTCAAGCATCAAAGAATCATTTATAAGATAATCTCCACTAAGCTCAAAACCATAGATACTAGCATCTATATTTTGATATCTATTTTGCACAAGAGAGCTATTATAATAGATATAGTCATCTAAATAACTATAAAAAGCTTTTGTTTTTGTCTGTATCCCAGCAATAGGTTTTTCTATGATGAAATCTACTTCATAGTTTTTTGTTTGTTTAAGATTAGGGTTTCCCATTTGTGTACCATTCATAGCTTGATGATAAAGCTCTTTACCATCAGGAACACGAGATGACTTTCCAAAACCTACTATATATTTTGTATCATTATTTTTAAGTGTTGCTAGTATATTAGCATTCAATGAATCATAGTTCTTTTTATCTTGATTTGCACTTTGTATAGTTGTTGTATCAGCTCTTAGACCATATTCAAGACCCAAGTTTTCTGATATATTCTGATTATGTTTTGCAAACAAAGCTAAGTTTTTAGTATCAACATCATTGATACTTTTAACTCCATTTTGATATTCACCATCCCAGTTTCTATTACTCATATCTAGCCCAAAGGTAGTATTTTTTAGCTTATTTATGAGTTTAGCACCTGATATTTTTGATGTTAGAGAGTTTCTCATAGTCATAGACATATTTCTATTTTCATTTGACATAGGATGCTCTACATCTGAATGATATACATTTAATTCTAAGCTATCAGAATATTTGCCAAGATTTTGGATACCATACTCAAGTGTATAGATATTACTATCATCATATACTGCGTCCATAGGCGTAGATGGATATAGTACATCATCACTTTCGTTTCTAGTATACGAGAGGTTTATATATTGCTCATCACTGATATCGTAGAACAGTTTCCCCATAAAAGTCTTTTTCGTAAAAGACTCAATATCATTATCTTTGTATTGATTACCTACAGGTGCAGAATTTGCGAGTTGTTCACTTAGTGTATCTCCATTACCATCTTCATATTGATCACTTGTCTCATATGATGAGCTTACTAGATATTTTAGCTTACCACTAGCTCCTCCAATATCAAATGAATATTTTTGATACCCAAAGTCACCAAAATTCAGATTCACACTAGAAGTATAATCGTCTGAAGGTTTTTTTGTATTTACTTTGACAAGTCCACTTAAAGTACCGAAATTCTCAACATCATAAGGACCTTCAATAATATCTATAGACTCGATATTATTTGAAAGTATATGTGATACTGGTGGATCCATACGGTTAGGACAAGCACCATGTATCTTTGCATTATCAATTAGTATATTTATATTGTCTTTTTTTTGACCTCGTAAGTTTATGTCATTTGCTATCGCACTTCTTCTTGAGATAGAGATATTTGAAGTCTTATTAAAAAGCAAGGTCGAAACATCAGCATTGATGAAATTCTCATTTGATATACCATCAAAATTAGTGCCTATAGTATCCTCTATATATACACTATCAAGCTCATAAGCAAAAGCAACTCCTATTCCAGCCAAAAATAAAAACTTCTTCACAATAAAAACCTTTGTTGATTTTAGAAGTGAAATTATACACCCAAAGAAATTTTATAATGCTTTAACTCTTTAGATATCTTTTTCTAAAGTAATATTTGATTTTTTCTTATTGTCTCTTCTTTTCTCCAAATACGCTATAAAATTAAGCGCATACAAAAATATAATCCAAGACAGATATATCCACATAAGAAAAAACATAAAAGTAGAAAAAGAGCCATAAAGACTGGTATAAGTCTTATTGTATGTCACATAAAACACAAAAGCATTTTTAAGCGTATACCAAGTACCAGAGGCAAGAAGTGATACAAAAGCTACATTTACTATTTTGAGCTTTTTATTTGGAGATATAAGAATAACAACAAACATCATAAACCATATTATAAAAAACGGAAGAATTTTCACGATATTTAATTGCCAATTATCAAACAAAAAATTCGACAAATAAAAAGACAGCCCAAGTCCAAGAGGAGTAAATGTAATAAGCGTCCAATAAGTAGAAATCCCCTGCCAAACACTTCTTTTTGGAGTGTTGAAAATCTTAGAAACAATATGCTCATAATCCTTAAAAAACATCACCGAAACCATAACAACAAAAAACAGCCCAATAGTACTAATACTAGTACCATTAGAGATGAACTTTTCAATATTTATGATAAACGACTCCTGAGATGACGGCATGATAGAAGAAAATATAAACTCCTTAATCATCTTAGTATGCTTTTGAAATGAAGCAATATTCAAAAATAACGAGAAAAATATAATAAGCATAGGCACAATAGCAAGGATAGTATGAAAACTAAGACTTGAAGCTTGATTCATTAGGTCTTTTGAATAAATTTTTTTTAATTTTGTTAATATCATTTTTTCTTTCTTTTTTTTGTTTGTTTGTGAGTTTAGCAAAATAGTCTATATGTTTTGAAATAAGTTGAAATTTTTAGAGTTTTTGTAAGTAAATAGATAAGGTAAATTAGTTCTTAAACTTTTATAAACAGACCTAACTTTTCGATGGGTACAATGAAGTTTTTCTGTACTATAAAATAGTGTTTTTTCATCTAAAAAGTCTTTATATTTTTCATACCAGATATCTGATTTTTTAGTGAGGTTTTTCTCAGTAGTAAGAGTTAATCTTAAAAACGAAAAATAAGAAAATTGGACTATTCAAGAGGTGACTACATGAAGAAATCATGTAGTTACCTTACTCCATTATTCTCTATAAAATAAAAAATACATTGTGGGAAGAATAAGAAGAGTTAAAATAGTTGAACTAATAATTCCTCCAGTTACTACTATAGCTAAGGGATATTGTATCTCTGAGCCTACTCCTGAAGTAAATAGAAGTGGCAAGATACCAAGAAGAGTTGTAAAAGCTGTCATTAATACAGGTCTAAGTCTAAGAAGTGAAGCTTGTTTTATAATAGAGCTTAGATTTTCTTTAGAACTTATTAGTAAGCTATCAATGAAACTTACTAGTACTATAGCATTTAATACAGCTATAGCAAAGACAATAATAAATCCAACTATAGCAGATATAGATAGATAGACTTTTGCTAGTATAAGAGCTACTATAGCACCAATAAGAGCTAATGGTACATTAAGTAAGATTAGCATAGTTTTTTTAAGTGAATTAAATGCCATATACAAAAGTAGCATTACTAAAAGCAATGTAATAGGGATAATAAGCATTAATTTATTAGTTGTTTCTTGCAGATTTTTAAAGTCTCCAACCCATTTTAAATAGTAGCCATCTTCTAAAGAGAGATTATCTAAGAGCTCATTTGCTTCATTCACAAAAGAGGCAACATCTTGGTTTTGTACCTCTACAGATAAAACTATATACTTACTTAGGTTTTCTCGCTTTATAAATGCTGGAGATTCTTTAATTGTGATACTACATAACTCATCTAAGCTAACTATTGCTCCACTAGATGTTTTAATACTAAGTTTTTTTATACTTTGTATATCAGTTTTGGGTAGTTTTGCTACGATAGGATATCTTTTAAGACCTTCTATTTTTTGAGTTATTTCTTTTTCACCTAAGGCATAGTTTATTATATCCATTACCTCAGATACTGTTACACCATATGTACTTAGTTTATCATATCTTGGTTTGATTTGAATTTGTGCTTGACCTAGTTGCGATTCTACTTCTATTTCATTTAAACTTTTCATTGGTTTTAGAGTATTTTGTACTTTAGATGCCAATTGGTTTAAAACTTTTTGATCCTCTCCATAAATTTTTATACCAAGTTCTGATTGTATTCCCTCTAAGAGTTCTTCTATCCTCATAGCTATTGGCTGAGTAGGTACGAATTGAAGATATGGAAATTCTTCTTTAAGGTTTTGAGTCATTTCAACACCAAGTTGTTTTATATTTGGGATGCTCTCTTTTAAATTTAAAAGTACTTCCATATAATTAGCTTGAGCAGTTTCACCCTTTTCACTTCTTCCTATCATAGAGAGTACACTTGACACTTCATTTTTATAATTCTTTAGGATATAATCTTCTACCTGAGATGCCATTTTAGTTGAATGTGTAAGTGATGTACCAGGTAAAGCTATCATTCTATACATGATAGATTCTTCATTTAATTTTGGCATAAATTCCTTACCTTGAAACAAAAGTAAAGTACAAGAAGATACGAAAATAATAGATATTGTAAATACTATTTTTTTAGGATGAGAAAGAGATAAATCTAAAAGCCAAGAATAGATACTTTTAACTTTATTTAAAAATAGATTTTTAGAATCTTCTTTTGGTTTTAGCAAATAATAGCAAAGTGGAGGGACTAAAACTAGAGCTACAATTAAAGACGAAATCATAACTAAAACTATATTGAGTATCATGGGATAATATAGCTTTCCAGCTAAACCATCAAGACTAAGAAGAGGAATAAAAACTGCTATTATTATTAATGTTGCAAATGTTATTGGTGAAATGACTTCTTTTGTGGATTTTTTGATTGTATCTTTTATACTTTGATTATTTTTCATATTTCTGAAACTATTTTCTACTATAACGATAGTAGCATCAACTATCATACCAATAGCAATAGCTAGTCCACTAAGACTCATTAGATTCGAACTAATACCAAGATACCTCATAAAGATAAATGCAAGTAGTAGTGACATAGGGATTGATAAAACGACTATAAAAGCAGACCTAAGCTCAAAAAGAAATAAAAACAAAATAATAGTAACAAGTATAATCCCACTAATCAAAGCACTTTGCATTGTGTTTAATGCTTTTTTTGTTATGTCACTTCTATCATATACAGTTCTTATCTCCACCCCCTTAGGCAAAGTTTTATTTATAAGAGGGAGTTTTTGCTTTATATTTTCTACAACTTTTGAGGCATTTGTACCTGTTCTTTGTAGTACCATTCCTATTACTGATTCTTTAGTATCAATACTAATTGCTCCAAATCTAGGAGAAGTTGAAATACTTACTTTTGATATATCCTTGATTTTGATTGAGCCGTTGGTTGTGTGTTTGATGATACTATTTTCTATATCTTCAAGTGAGTTATAAAATCCAGATCCTTGTATTAAATATTGTTCATCATTAAATTCTAAATACTGCCCACCTGCAGAGATGTTTGAAGAGCGTATAGCTTCTAAAACATCTTGATATTTGATATCAAACTCTTGTAGTTTATGTGGGAGTATAGAGATACTGTATTGTTTTTCATAACCTCCCCAGCTTACCACTTCTTCAACTCCATTTATTCCTTTTAATAAAGGAGCAATTGTATATTCTTGAAGTTCTCTTATTTTTGATAAAGAATATGTTTTATTTTCATTTTTTATCTCATACCAAAAAACTTGTCCAAGACCTGTAGTATTAGGTCCAATAGTTGGTTTTCCCCAACCTTCAGGTATATCAACACTACTAAGTCTTTGATATACAAGTTGTCTAATAAAATAATTATCTAAACCATCTTCAAAAAATACACTTACATATGAAAGTCCAAAAATGGAGTTTGAAGTTATACTTTTTACACCTTTTAACCCAGAAAGAGCTATTTCAATAGGATAAGTAACCAGTTTTTCTATATCCTCAGCTGAATTTCCATCACTTTCAGTATAGATAACAACTTGGTTAGGTGTAATATCAGGGAAAGCATCTATAGGAATATCTTTATATGACTGATACCCAAAGAGTGCTATAAGAGTAAAACTAATAAGAACTAAAAGTCTCTGTTTTAGAGATATATCTATGATTTTACTTAACATACTAGTGTCCATGACCATCAAGTGAACTTTTTAATAACATAGATTTTAGGTAATGAGAGTTTTTACTGATATATTCACTATGTTCTTTTAATCCTTTAACAGCTATATATTCATCGTTTTGAGTGATAATTTCTATTACATTTACTTCATAAGGAAATTCTTCTTTATGCTCATCTTCTTCATGCTCATCATCATGATTTTTTTCTAAGTGTTTGTCTTCATCACTATGGTCTTCATGTCCGTCATGATTTTCTTCATCCGTGTTATGCTCATCATTTTTTTTAGGAGTAAAGACTACCCACTTATTTTTAATGAAAGCTAGAGCAGATTTTTTAATAGCTACATATTTACTTTTATCATTGATTACTAGGTGTAGGGTTTGATAACTACCTAATGATAATTTACTTTTATTATCAAATGTAAAGATAGCAATAGCGTATTTCGTATGCTCATCAAGTTTGGGTAAAACACTAGCTAAGCTAAGTGATAAGTTACTATCTTCTATATATGCTTTTTGACCTATTCTTAGCTTATCAATAAATCTTTGAGGAATGAATGCTTTTACTTGATAATTACTTGGTGTCTGTATTTCAACTAAAGAAGACCCAGATATATTTTGATTTAATGCTACCAATATATTACTTATAACGCCACTTGTATTACTATATACAAAATACTCACTTATAGGCTTATTTGTTTTTATATTCAGAAATTTTAATTTATTTGATAAAAATTCTATTTGTGAGAGTATATCTAGCTTTTTGATTTTGAGATTGTTTATCTCTTCAGATGATAAAAGACCTTTTTTATGTAGTTTCAAGTTCAAAGAAAAATTTTCTTTTACTACTGTATATTCTTTTCTTAAGGAGATTAATTTACTTGTTAGTTCTAGTAATTCAAGAGATGATATTTTCGCAATCTTTTGATTTTGATCTATTTTATCACCCTCTTTTACATAGTATTCTTTTACTTGTCCATTTATAAATGGTGTGATAAATTTCTCTTGTGATTTTGCTTCCACTACTTTAGCTTGGACTAAAATTCTTTTTGAAAACTCTTTTGATTTTGTTATCTCTACTGGAAATTCTACAGCTAAACTGAGAGAAATACAGAGTAAAAATAGGCTTATTGTTTTATTCATTATATGCACCTCTTAAATAGTTTTGCTTGATTATATTTGATTCTTTTTTATTATTGACAGATAGTATCTCTTGCTTTACTCTTATTACTTTGTTCTTAATATCTTGTAACTTCAAAAAATTCGTTTTTGATATTTTGTAGCTTTGTGAATATGTATCAAAAAGTCTAGAGTTTAGTTCTAAAATAGATTCAAGATCTAAAATCAAAAAGTCCAGTGATATTAGTTCTTCTTCTAATCTTTTTAGTTCTATATTATTTTGTAAACTTAAATTTGTAGCTAAAAGTTTTTTAGTCTTAGCTTTAAGTTTGAGGATTTGCTTTTCTTCAGATTTGTTATCAAATATCCTTAAAGGCAAATCAATGCCTATTCTAAAAGCTTCATTTTCACTTTCATATTCACTGAAAATATCAAAATACTTTGTTTTAGATAAACTAGCTTCATGTCCTAACAATTCACTTTTCTTTTCTACTTTTAAAAGTTCAGGGTTTTTGTTATTAGTTACTATAAGAGTAAAGCTATATTCAGGGTGAATATCAACTTCTTCTTTTGTATTTGATAGTTTTAAAAGTAAATAATACTGATTCAAATACTCTATTTTAGACATCTTATATTCTGAGTTAGCTATTTTATAACTTATTTTTGATTCTAAATATTCAATATCTGAGATACTTCCAGTATTAGATTTTACTTTTGAAATATTTAATATCTTTTTATTGATATCTAGCTCTTCTTTTTTTAAATTCATCTTTTTATATAAATATGAATACCTAAGATATTCAAAAGATAAATTTTTTTGTAGTTGTGCTATATCAAAGATGTTTGAAGCATCTAAGTAAGCAAAAGATTTTTGTTCATACTCTTTTAATGATCCTGAAGATAAGCGAAAAGGTTGAGTAAGTGATATAGAGTACTCATCCTTAGATCCTGCCATCTCTAAGTTAGGGTTCTCATATCTTGATTTTATATTTATATTATTTTTAGATTCTTCTTGTTTAATTTTTACTAGTTGTCTTTGCATATCAAGTGACTTTTGCATAAAGGCATCAAAGTCCATACAAAATAGATATGACAAAGGTATAGCAAAAATTATGATTACTTTTTTCATAATTTTCCTTGAGAAATTTTATTTTGGTGAGTGAGAAAAATTATGCTTTTGGAGGAGTGAAAATATCAAATTTGTAAGTGGAAATAAAAGAAAACTTATCTTTTGTAAAGTAAGTTTTAAAGAGGTTAAAGGTAAAATTGTCAGATTCAGAAAGTATATAAGAGTGGTGATACTCATAATGTGAACTACATATATTTTTGTGTTCATGAGCTTCATTAGAGTATTTAAATTCAGCTATATATTCATTTGCATCACAATGTGATTCAAGTGCAAACACAAATTCATGAGTAACAGAAAATGAAAATGCTAGTAATAAAATATAAAACCATTTTTTATTTTTTTTCATAGAGATATTATAGCAGTATTTAACATAAGGTTTCTATTTCGGAAAAACTATAAAAGTTATAAATCAAAAGTTTTATTAATGTTATTATTACTCCACTAACTAAATACAGTTTAATTTAAGAGGCATAAGCGATACTAGAATGTTTGAAAAAGTTAACAACTTTATCAGTATCTTTAACAAGACTATTCATATAATTTAAAGTGTTTTTTCTAAGCTGAGATAAAGTGAAAGGTAGACTATTTTTATTAGCATTTCTTTTATAATCTTGATTGAGATACTCATCAGGATTAAATTCAGGTGAATAAGGAGGAAGATAGAATATTGCTATTTGTTTCTTATGTTCTTCAACCCAAGCTTGAACGAGTTTAGCATGGTGTACACGAAGATTATCAACAATCATAAAAACTTTCTTATCACTTGAATCAATTACTTTTTGTAAAAAGTCTATAAATCTATCAACATTAACACTTTCATCATATAAACTAAACATAGTCTTACCTGTATTAGTAATAGCACTAATCATATTAATTTTAAACTTCTTTGCTGGATGTGTCAGTATAGGTTTGTTTTTACTACCTATTGGTGCATATCCCTTTAAATTTGATGGTAATGATACACAGGCTGTCTCATCTCCCCACCATATGTCTGCATCTTCTATCTTTGCTTGTTTCTTTATTGCTGGATATTCTTCATTTAGCCATCTCTTTGTATTCTCATCTTTTCGTTCATATGCTCTTTTTATTGGCTTCTTACTCGTAAACTCCCATTTCTTTAGATAATGTCCTACTGTTGATATTGGCATATCTATATCAAGTTCATATTTTATTAGGTACTTTACTGCCTCTCTTGTCCATAATGCAAATTTGAACTGTAATTGTTGGGGATTCTTCTCTATTAGTTGTCTTATTATTCTTTGCTCTTGTCCCTTTGATAAAGTCTTTTTAGTACCTGACCTTCGTCCTCTTTGTCCAATAAGAAGTCCTTTCTTCCCAAGCTTATTATATTTTGACCTCCAATCATATATCCTACTTACATGTACCCCTACTACTTCTGCTATCTCTTTTATTATTAACTTCTTTTTTAAAAGTTTTATTGCTATATTCCTCTTCTCTTGTTGTTCCGCTGTACTTACTTTTCTTGCATCTATTTTCATTCTTATATTTTATCTAATTTATACTGTATTTAACTAGTGGAGTAATAAACACTTCTTTTAATCCCCCTAGACCTAATATAAGAATACAAACTCTGAGGAGTACCAAGATCGATTTACTCAATTTAGGGGTCCAATTCAGGGGTCCGACCCTGAATTTTCACTGAATCTTACACAACCCTGAATCTTTGATTTAGAGTCTTGCTATTTCACTTTTAAATTACTGCTCAAGAACAAAGTATAAAATGACTTTTATATAAAACTCTATTTGCTATTAAAGTTATTTTATAGTATTGTTTTATAAAAGGAGTATCAATGAAACCTATATTAAGAAAAATATCAAAAGCTTGGTTATCAAAAAAAGCACCTAGTTTTTATAGAAGTTTATATAAAAAAATAGATTTTAATACTAGAATAATTGTAAAATTCAGGGGTCCGACCCTGAATTTTCACTGAATCTTACACAACCCTGAATCTTTGATTTAGAGTCTTGCTATTTCACTTTTAAATTACTGCTCAAGAACAAAGTATAAAATGACTTTTATATAAAACTCTATTTGCTATTAAAGTTATTTTATAGTATTGTTTTATAGAAGGAGTATCAATGAAACCTATATTAAGAAAAATATCAAAAGCTTGGTTGTCAAAAAAAGTACCTAGTTTTTATAGAAATTTATATAAACAAATAGATTTTAATACTAGAATAATTGGAATAAAAGGTGCTAGAGGAAGTGGTAAAACAACTATTATACACCAGTATGCAAAGAATTCTAATTTTAAACCAAGTCAAATATTATATGTAAGTTGTGATTCTCCTATCATGGCAGATGTAGATCTATTTGAATTAGCAACCTCTTTTGAACAATATGGAGGTAAGCTTTTATTAATAGATGAGATACATAAGTCAGATAACTTTAGTGCTCATATAAAATCTATGTATGACTTTTTAAATATACAAGTAATATTTACAGGTTCATCTGCAATTATATTAAATCACGAAAGTAGTGATCTATCTCGAAGAGCAACTATGCATTATCTACCTCCTATGTCTTTAAGGGAGTTTATATCGTTAAAAGAAAATATAAATCTAAAATCATATACATTAAAAGATATTTCACAAAACCATGAGGATATCAGCTTTGAGATTTTAGAACAGATAAAACCTCTTGAACAGTATTCAAATTATATAAAATATGGAGCATACCCATTTTTTAAAGAATCTATTACAGATTATCCTTTAAGATTACTTGAGGTTATAAATATAACTATAGAATCAGATTTATCAACAATATTTAATATAGATGCTTCAAAACAAAATGTATTAAAAAGAGTACTAAGCATGTTATGTAGTACAAGCCCTTATGAGATAAGTAAATCTAAACTAAGTCAAGATACAAATATATCATGGGCAACTCTTTCAAAATATTTAACATACATGCAAAAAGGTGACCTTATCAATTTGATAGATGCTCCAAATAATCATAAGAAATTAAATAAAGCTAGTAAAATGCTTTTAAATAATCCAAATTTATTTCATATATTGTGTTCTGAACCAAATATAGGAAGTATTAGAGAAAGTTACTTTGTATCTCAATTAAATCATATACATAATATTCACTATCATGATATGGGTGATTTTATAATAGATGACGGGGAGCCCTTGGGGTATAAATATATATTTGAAATAGGTGGTGCTTCAAAAGGTGACAAGCAAATAAAAAATATAAATAATGGATTTGTAGTAAGAGATGATATAGAAACTGGATATGATAATATCATTCCTTTGTGGTTGTTTGGATTTTTATATTAGATGAAACTTCAAGAGTTATACTCAAAACTAAATTATCTAGAAGATAAAGGCTTAAAAGAGTGGAAGAAGATGAAAAATTGAGAATGAAAAATTTACTTATTGAGTATTGTAAGTTGGATACTTTGGCAATGGTGAAGATACTGAATAAATTAAAAGAAGATATTAAATAAATGGATTTAAATAATTGTTTAATTTTTAATGAAGAACTCCGCTGCAAGCAACGGGGTATCTGCTATAGCCCAAATTTATAAATCAAATCTAAGCTGATTCCTGTCCCACCTATTATATTCTTCACCTTGATTTTTTACATAATTTTTTATAACCTCTTCGTTAGCATATTGACCAACTGTATTTGCGTAAAACCAAAATTTAAATCCGAAGTGCAATATTTCTAGAGGAAATAGAGGAATGAGAGAAAGCAGGATTTAAAGAGGTTAAATGATGTAATATTTTCTTCTTTAAAGTATAAAAGAAAGGAAGAAAAATTGAGAGATTACAAACATTTAACCCAAGAAGAAAGATATCATATAGGAGCTTTGAGAAAAGTTGGATATAAACAATATGAAATAGCAAAAGAGATAGGTAGAGATGCTGGTACAATATCACGAGAGCTGAAAAGAAATAGTTCAACACAATATAAAACGTATACTCCCAGAGTAGCTGATATTACAGCTAAGTATAGAAGAAAAGTTTTTTGTTCAACAAATAATGAGAAGCTAAATGATAAAGAATTAAAGGGTTTGATTAGAAAGTATATTAGAGATGATTTTTCACCAGAACAGACATCAGCTGTTTTAAGAATTCGCCATAATAGAAGTATTTCTCATGTTAGAATATATGATTTTATTGAGAAAGACAAAGTTAAAGGTGGTGATTTATACAAACATCTGAGGTTTTACCATACAGGTAAAAGAAGAGCTAAGTATGGATCTAAATATAAAGGTTTTATTCCTGATAGAGTATCTATTTCAAAAAGACCTAAAGAAGTTGATAATAAGTCTAGACTGGGTGACTGGGAAATGGATACTATTATAGGTTCAAATAAGAAAGGTGCTATTACTACTATAGTTGAAAGAGTATCTATGTTTGTTAAAATATCATTACCTACAAGTAAAAAAGCAACTGATATAGAGAGAGAAGTCAAAAGAATCTTATCTCCTATTAAAAATAAAGTTATCACTATAACTTCTGATAATGGATTTGAATTCTCTAATCATAAAAATCATTGTAAAAAGCCTTATGATTGTGATGCCAAAGATTACTGTTGGAAAGTTCAAAGACAAGTACCTGAATACTCTATTTTTAATATCTTCAATCTAGGAAGTAAAAAACAGTGTGAGCTATACTCACAAGGTATTGTAAAACTTGAAGATATTCCAAATGATTTTGTAATGACTGCAAATCAAGAACAAGCAGTAAAAACTTTCAATTCAAAAGAAACTTTTATCAATAAAGAAAAAATAAAAGAGTTCGTAGATACTTTAACTTATCCTATCTATCACTTAGATTTTGAAACATTTCAACAAGCCATCCCACAATACAAAGGTATTAGCCCATATCAACAAATACCATTTCAATATTCACTTCATATTGAGCATGAAGATGGAACTTTAGTACATAAAGAATATTTAGCACATGAAGATATTGATCCTAGAGAAGAAATAGCTAAAAGATTGCTAGCAGATATACCAAGTAATGTGACTGTATTAGCTTATAACATGAGTTTTGAAAAAGGTGTTATAAAAAAATTAGCCGAATCGTTCCCTGATTTAAGTACACATCTTTTAAGTATAAATGAAAATATGAAAGATCTAATGATACCCTTCCAAAAGAAATACTATGTAACACCATCAATGAATGGAAGCTATGCTATCAAGTATGTATTACCAGCATTAGTACCAGAGTTAGCATGTGCATATAAAGAACTAGATGGAGTACAAAATGGAAGCCAAGCTATGAATGCCTTTGCAAATATGAGTAAGATGGAAGAGGGCAAGAAAGAGAAAATGAGAAATTCACTTATTGAGTATTGCAAGTTGGATACTTTGGCGATAGTGAAGATATTGGAAAGACTAAAAGAAGATATTAAATAAATGGATTTAAATAATTGTTTGGTTTTTATTAAAAATATTCATAAAACTTTTGACATCGAATGGATAAAAGAAGAGAATAATGTATATCATATTAAATATCAAAATTATTATAAGGAGTATTTTTTTAAGAAGAATAATGTTTTTATTATGAAAGAATACAAAAGATTGAATCAATTTGAAGTTTTGATCTATAGAAATGGAAACTGTCTAACCAATATAATAGAAATCTATGATTTTGGTATTTATGTAAAAGTTGTATATAACAATGGAATAAAATCTGTATATCCAAAGATAGAATTAAGATTTGAAAAAAATGTAATTCAAAATATTCATATAATAAAAGGACTCAATTATTTAAAATATATATCAAAAAATATAAAAGATGAAGACAATAACTTCTTAGATAAACAATACACAAAATTTGATAATATAAAAAAAAAA
>CACVAW010000027.1 GCA_902727925.1 uncultured Campylobacterales bacterium
TCCTATCATCCGCACCATCACTTTAAATTTTCTTTACAATCTCCTTTATATAGTACCTTTTAAGAATTATTAGTTCTCAAGATAATCTTTTAAGTCCTTGATTAGTCCGTACTATAAATTATTTATAAAGTTGTTAGTTTAAATTTTGATAGGCTAGGTTAATCTTTTCAAAGATTATAGTATGTTCTTTTTTTTTGGTTAAAGTTAAATCGGGGTTATATATTTTTAATAATATATTATAAGCTTTTTTTATTTCATAGGCTTTTGATTCTTTATTTACTCCTAACACAATATAAGGGTCTCTTGAATCCCATCTTGAATTTTTAGACTTCTTTTTATCCGAAAATATAATATTTTCGGATTCGTATTGAGTATTCTTTTTATTTTTAACAATTTTTTTTGTTTTTATTTTTTTATAAAAACCTTTATTAAAGTATCTGCTAAGCTTATTATATATCTGTAATAAAAAGTTCATGGTGATGAAAGCTATAGTTTTAGTTTTAGTTTTAGTTTTAGTTTTAGTTTTAACTTTTTGTTTTTTATATAATTTTTTGAGAATAAAATACTTACTAAATTTATTAGATATTTTAAATAGAGTATTTTTAATAATTTGAGTATAAAGTTTTTTGTTGTGGACTTTAGGTTTTTTATAGTTTCTTTTTTGCAAATTTTGTTTTTTAAGGTTAAAGTGTGTGCTAAGTTTAATCCATATAAAATATAAGGGCTTAATAAAAATAAATATAGTAGATTGTATATTTATGAAAACGGCTGAAAACTTTTCTTTTATTATTAGGTATGCTATTTCTATAATTTTGATGTTGGGGATTACAAATCCGATAGCAATATGAAATTTCAAAGAATATATAAAAGTAGCACTTCCAAAAGACTCATAAAGAAATATTAAACCAATAGATAAAATACCTATTCGTAGAAAAAAGGCTTTAAAAAATTTACCTATAAAATAAAAAAATCCTATAATAAAAATAGATTGAACTAATCCAATAGTATTTAATTTTTCAATTTCATAAGGAATGATTTTGATTAAATTTTCTAAAGTGTTTAAAATACTGATACTAATTTCTTTTTTATATAAATATATCTACATATTCAATAGGCGTATTAGCTATATTTAGAGTACTTTTTACTTTAGGGTACTTTGTATAAGAATTCATAACAAAGTCTTTAAAATAAGGCTTTACTTTAATTTTAAGAGGTAGTCTATTACCATATATAAATATAACTTCATTATCTGCCATAGTTCTAAGTTGTGAATCTGAGAAGATAGGTTCTTTTACATGGTGAGGCATACCTCTATTATCTGTTTTAGTAACATATCTATCCCCTATTATTTGTCTTAATACTTTTGTCACTTCTAAACCTGCTCCACTAAAAAAAAGTTTTCCTGCAACCCCTCCATTTAAAATAGTGTGAGTTTCTGACTTACCATATTTTTGTTCTAGCTGACTAAAGTCCTGTAGTACTATTGAAATTGATATTAAATATTTTCTAATGGTAGTGATTGTATTACTAAACCTTGGAATCATCATATTACCAAATTCGTCAAGTAAACAATAAATAGGCAAATCTTTTTTAGTTGGAAGCTTCTTCATCATTGAACTAAAAAACTGGGTATAAAAAAGATTGAGTAAAAAACTATACTGTTCTTGTTTTTGAGCTGGTATTCTTATATAAAGAATTGTTTTTTCTCTTCTGAAATTATCAAACTTTAAATTATGAGTTGCTGTTAGCCTTTTCAGGTTTTCATTTATCCCTATAGCATTTAAAGCCATATTTGCAGTTGCTACAAAGGATAGGAGTGTATTAATGGATGTTCCATTTACAAAACTTTTCCATTCAGAAAAAGTTCCTTGGTCTAAATATTTATACATAAATTCATCAAGGTCTTCTCCATTTTTGCCAAAATTATTTATTAAATATTTCAGGTTAGCTAAATTCTTATATTTTTTATCTTTTGTGTTTACTAAACTTTTAATTAGTATTGTTAAAAGTGTTTTAGCTCCATCTGTCCAAATTTGATCTGAGGGTTTTATCTCTCCTGGATTAGCTGATTTAATTAGTATATTAGCTATTTCATCTATTTGCATTGAGTCAGTAGCATAATATAGAGGGTTATAGTTTGAGGATGCATCTAAATCTTCAGGATCAAGAACATGAATCTTAAATCCTTTCTTTTTTAAATATCCACTTGTCTTTTCATAAAGTTCACCACTTAAGTCTGTAATAATCATTGAATTATTATTTTGAGCAAGTTTAAAAATATTAGGGATTATATAGCTGGTAGTTTTTCCTCCACCAGTTCTTGCAATAATTGCCATGTGATTAAAACTATCTTTAGGAGAGAGTCTTTTGTTTTGTCCATCTAAAAGAATTCCCTTATTTAGAGGAGATAAAAATTTACTTGCTTCAAGTTTCCCCATCATATTATTAGATTTTCCATTTACAATAAAACTAAAAATAGTACGTATAGGGACTGATAAAAAATGACTATATTCACTCCGTGAAGAAGTTTTTTCTGCTATGTTTACCAAACTAAGAAGCATTTTAAAGACATATTTCATTACCTGATACATTAAATAAACAAAAAAGATTAGTGCAAATACTTGAAGTAATGATTCCATTTTTATTTTCCACCTTGGTAATATTTACTACAATTATATTTAATTGTAGTAAATATTAATATTCAATCAAAGAAAAAGTATAGATTTTGTGAAAAACTCCTCAGGGGTTAAGCCTGTGTCTTTTCTTGTATAAGTTTTTTTCTCTTGGATATTTTTTTGACTCTTTTTGTATCTATTTAGATTGGACTTTTTTCTTTGTTTTATCCATTCTAAGTCTTTTTGTGATTTTTGGTTATTAAGAATTTCAAATAGCATTTTATTTTCCTTTTTATTTTTTAAATTGTATTTTTTTCTCTTTCTCTATTTTAAAGTGTTTGTAATTACTTTGTTTATCTCTCCATGCTTTTCTTATTTTTGGATTTGATGAAAATCTATCATTTTTATCTCATCTTGATTTTTCAAGTTCTTTTTCTATATCTAGGGAGTCTCTGATTTTTTTCATTTCATCTCTTCTTTGTTCTATTGTGGCTTTGTCATTTTGATATGATTTTTGTTGGTATGACTTTTGATTTGCCCGTCTTTCTTTTCTTTGATCTCTTGTATTTATAGATTTGAGCATCAATTTATATTCATGCTCTAAGTTTAGAGTTTTTAAACGATATTTTTTATTGTTATATATTACTCCTATAGTCTCACCTCTTATATAAAACTCAAGACCAATATCTTTGATATGATTTTTAAAGTATGTTGTAGACTGAGTTTTTGAGAATAGGTCTTGAAGTATTTCTTTCAATTGCTCTTTTTTAGTTTGTTGTTTCTTGCTTCTTTGTTTAAGTTCTTGTTCTTTATTCTTACTTTTTTCAAGACTTTTTTCTTTTTGGTAATGTTTTGAGAGTCCTAGTTCAGGATATATAGTATTACTATATATCTCTAGCTCTTTTTGTATATTTGAAAACTCTTTTTTTGAGAGTCTTATTCTTTTGTTCCCCATAATTTCATTTGAACTTATCATTAAATGTATATGAGTATGTTCTTTGTCATTATGACAAGAGCTAAATACTAGATGATTCTCAGCTCTTAATGAAATGTATTTTTGTACTAAGTCTTTTAGTATTCTTTCTTCTTGTTCTTGTGAGAGATTATTTTTGTTAAGTGAAATTATTTCGTGGTAGAGATAATTTTTGCCTCTAGAGTTCTTTAGGTAGTTTGAATTCTGCAAGAACTCATTTATTGTATCTTTTTTATTATGAGGGTCTGAATATAGATTAAAGTTATCTATATTAAATTCATTGTCTCTTGTAAGATAGTTATATAGTGCTTTAAAGCTTTTATTGCTTCTTGATAGTGATTTTATTATCATGATTCATATCTATCTTTTTTTAGTGATAAAAGACTTAAATTCATCTTCATATTGTTTTAATGAGTTTATGATTGTATTAACATCAAAATATTTTCTCAAGTTTGAGTTGTGAGCTATTTGATTTATATTTGTAGCTATGCTTCTACTTATTCTCATGTATTGTTGAATTAGTTCTTTTTCTTCTGCCGAAATAAAATCATTTGGCTTGTTTTCAAGATAATTCAAAACTATTTTTTTAGCCATGGTATTAGTCTTAATATCTAATCTTTTAGATTGTGAACTAATTTTTTCAAAGTCTTCAATAAGTAAAGGGAAAGTTACTATTTTTCTTGTTTTACTATAATGATACTTTTTATAACTCTTTAAATACTTTTTTTTATCTATCATAATAAAGTCTTAAAGTCTAAATGTTTTTATTTGTGATGAGAATATAAAATTTACTATTTCCGTAAGTGGATAATATACATTGCCATTACTCTCTTTTATGTATTGCATCCCTATAGCACATTTTCTATCTCTATCAAGTGAACTACAACTTCTATTTATTTCACTAGAACACTCTTTTTTACTTAAGAGTAGTTTATTGTATTTGCTATATAAAGTTTCAAAAATCATTCTTTCTTCACCAGTCATAATTAGCTCCTCAAGTTTTATAAGCTAATCATATCATTTAAAAACTTATAAAATCTATTAAATACTTAGTGTAAAGTATTTAATATTATAAAATATGTAAATTATATATATAAATATATTTTAATATATATAAGAGTATAATATTCAAAATTAAATATGAGGCAAATAAAAATATGGGTGATAGATTTGATAAGTTTGAAAAGAATGGTAGACCTGAGAAAGAGGAATCAGAGAAGAAAACTAAAAAAATACTACTTTCAATGACTGAAAAGCAGTATGCACAAATGCAAAAGTATCAAGAGATGTTTAATAAGAACACTCTTACTTCAACCATTGAGTATCTAATAGAAAAAGGGCAGGAGAAGGTGTTTGATGATTTAGAGAGGTTTAGGGGGAAGTAAAGCCTTCTAATTCAAAAAGTAAATATATAAATTCAGTTTCAAATTTGAAGAGAACAGAAAAATTTTCTGTTCTCTTCGAGTACTTTCACTTCCCTAAAAATTCCTCAGCATCAGCCCTATCAAAGTATAAATATTCAATATCATCATCATTACACCCATCTTTAATATCAGATACACTATCTGCCCAACATATCTTATAATAACTACTAGTTAAATCTAGTATTGAGACTGCTACATCATTTTCATCTTCTCCCAAATGATTAACATTAGTAAGTATTAAATACCCATTATCATCAATACTATAGTCAAAAGAAGAGTCATACGGTGTTGTTACATCATCATGAACTCCAAGTAAAGCTTTCCCAGTAGAACTAGAAAATGAAAAAGTCGATACTGTAAAATCTGTTCTATCTCCATCTTCATCTGTATCGTCATAGTCTTTAAAAATATTAAATAAAACTTTATCTTCTAATTTTTCTTGAGTAAATCTTAAGCTATCACCAAAATATTCTCTAGCCGACTCTATATCTATATAAAATCTCCCTAAATTCTCTCCTTGACAATATTCATCAGTAAGAACTTCTTTACTCTCAAAACTAAAACAATGTAAAATATAATTATCAAATACATCTATTTTTTTATAGTACACAAAATCTGCATCTTCTTCTGAAAGATTGTATAGTTTCAAATAACCATCTTCATCAATAAGGTGATTGAAAGTAACAACATCAGATGAATCAATACTATTATAAATTCCCTCTTGAACTTCACCGTTACCATTTGTTTTGAATAATAATGTATGAGATCCCATCTCTCCATTTTCACTATCAATATTTATAAATATTGTATTGTCTTTAAAGTCTTCACTCGTAAATTTAACTACATTAGCCTCAGCTTCACTTTGAGTATAGTAAAGTTTATGTGTTTTTGTTTCATCAAGATTACCATCAGAGTCATAATCTATAAAATAAACATACTTGTCTTTTACAATAATAAGAGAGCTTTTACCACTATCTTCAAAAGTCATTTTATTACCTATTATTGATATAGTATCATCCTCTTGTACTTCATCATCATAAGATGATAGGATTGTTACATCTTGATTAAATGAGATTTCATTAATTAGACCATTTTCTACTTCATAAAAAGTTTTACCAGCTAAAAGCTCTTTTGTAGTTTCTGTTTGAGTATCAGTCAAATGTTCTTTTGCTTCTTCTATAGTTTTAACACTTCCATTAAAGTCTTCTACTTCTGATT
>CACVAW010000028.1 GCA_902727925.1 uncultured Campylobacterales bacterium
AGTCTTGTTTTTCTTCTTCACTTAGTTCCTCTGTATTAGCAAAGACATCATCGTTTTGTGACTCTGATGCTTGGTCTCCCATGTTGTATAATAATTCTTCTTCATTTATTTCTGGCTCTTCTTGTTCGACACCTACTTTGCCCATCCCATCTGGACTTAGAAACTTACCAAAAAATCCTGAGGCTAACGCTCCTCCTGCTAACAGTAATAGTAGTGTTAACATCTTTGCCCCCTCTTCTTAAATTTCTTTAATATTATACTTATGTTATAATTCAGACCTCTTAATTCTATTATATCACTTTTTACTTTTATTTAAAGGAACTATATATTTATGTTTAATGTTGTTTTAGTAAGTCCTCAAATTCCTCAAAATACAGGTACAATAGGACGTCTTTGTGTAAATACCAATTCTAAACTACATATAGTTAAACCTATGTGCTTTGAGATAAATGACAAAAATGTCAAGCGTGCTGGACTTGATTATTGGGACAAACTTGATATTGAAATTTATGAAAATTTAGATGAGTTTATGAGTAAACATGGAGAAAATATTGATAGATTCTTTTTTGCTACAACAAAAAGTAAAAAGCCCTACTTCAAGGCTAGTTTCCAAAAAGATGATTATCTGTTTTTTGGTAGTGAATCTCATGGCTTACCTATGGAGTTAATGCAAAAAAACTTTGACAACGCAATAACAATCCCAATGAGTGATAATGGCAGAAGCCTTAATATATCAATTGCTACTGGAATTATTCTTTATGAAGGTATTAGACAGACTAATGGAGATAGCCATATTATTTCATGATATTTTTTGATCTTTACCAATAAAAAAATATAAAATAGCTCCAAACGCGTTTAAAAATAAAACTACGAATAACCAAAGTATTTTTTCATTACCTTTAAATTCACTTTTTAAAATATCAACTAATGACCAAATCCAAAGTACAACTAATGCAATATAAATTGGGAAAAGTATAATTTCCATATAAAACTCCTTTTATTAAATGCTATTGTATAATATTTAAAATATTTTTTCAAACTACTAGAAACCTAAATCAAAGATATAAATATGAGTGAAAAATTTTCATTAAAAGATGAGCTTTTTAATCCCAAAAAAGTAAAACTAATCTCAAATCAAATCAAACTTGTATATAGTGAATTTAATCAAGAAAGCTTTGAAGATGATGTTATCCAAGCATTTGATAGCCTTGAACTTAAAGAGAGAATTTATCACATACGAGATATGTTTTATAAGTATCTGCCCAAAGAGTATGAAAAATCTCTTAATATTTTGATAAACTCTTTACCTCCTGAGCTAGATAATACTCTTAGTGATGATGATTTTGGTGATTTCATATATGCTCCTCATTCTGACTTTGTTAGCTATTATGGTTGTAATAAAGAACATCTTGATATCTCATTACAAGCTCTAGGCGAAATTACAAAAAGATTTTCTGTAGAATTTTCTATTAGGAGTTTTATTAATGAATTTGAGACTGAAACTTTAGAGTTTTTGCACGAATGTTCGACATCTACGAATTATCATCAAAGACGTCTTTCATCTGAGGGGACAAGACCCAAGCTTCCATGGGCAAAAAATATAAACATAAATCATGATATAGCTATAAAATTATTAAACAAACTCTTTTATGATAATACTAGATATGTAACAAGATCTGTAGCAAATCATCTTAATGATATATCAAAGATAGACCCAAAACTTGTCATTGATACACTAAAATCTTGGAAAAATTCAAACAAACAAAACAATAAAGAGATGGACTATATAACAGCACATTCATTAAGAACACTTGTTAAGATTGGGAATAAAGATGCTTTAGAACTTTTGGGATTTAATCCTAATCCTGAGATAACAGTAGAAAACCTTGATATTCACAATAGAGATATCTTCGTAGGAGAAGCTCTTATTTTTAGCTTTGATATACACACAAATGATAGTGAAAACTTACTAATAGACTATATAATACACTTCAAACTAAAAAACAACAAATATAGTCCAAAAGTACACAAAATCAAAAATATCTCTTTAAAAGAAAATTCTTCTTTTAAAGTAGAAAAAAAACATCTCTTTAAAAACAATATGAGTACTCGCAAGTTTAACAATGGAATTCATAAAATATCAATTCAGATTAATGGTAAGGTATATTTAGAAGAGGAATTTAACTTAAAAGTTAATTGAGACTTCTGCATAAACATATAGCTTATTTAAAAACAAAAGGAACAAATATTGAAATCAATTTTTAATAATTTTTTTACAAGAAAAGAGAATTTGCTTTATCTCTTATCAGCTATGATTCCCCTCGCCTTTGTAACATGGAATGCCCTACTTAATAATTTTGTAGTTGAAAGAGTTAACTTTACTGGTCAAGAAATAGGGATACTCCATAGTATTAGAGAAGTTCCTGGATTTTTATCTTTTACTCTTGTGTGGGTATTACTTATTTTTAGACAACAAACTTTTGCTTTTTTATCACTATTTCTACTTGGATTTGGAGTAGCCTTTACTGGATATTTCACAAGTTTTACAGGTGTTTTGATTACTACATTTATTATGTCTGTCGGATTTCATTATCTTGAACCGTTAAAAGATTCTCTTACTATGCAATGGACCGATAAGTCAAATTCTCCTATAGTCTTTGGAAGGCTATATTCCATCAAAGCTTTTTTTACTTTTGTTAGTTTGCTTCTTGCGTATTTTTTCATAAAAGTATTAGTCCTTGATTACAAAGATATATATTTAATCATGGGTGGTCTTGTATGTATCATTGCAGTTATTTCATTTTTTATGTTTAAACAGTTTGAAAGCAAAGTAAAACAACACAATAAACTAATACTAAGAAAAAAATATTGGCTTTTTTATGTACTTACATTTTTAAGTGGTGCTAGACGTCAGATATTTGTTGTTTTTGCTGGATTTTTATTAGTAGAAAAGTTTGGTATGCCTATAGAAGACATGCTTATTTTTCTACTTATTTCGTCACTTCTAAGTAGCTATATATCACCTAAGATTGGAAAAGCTATCAAAAGATTTGGAGAAAGAAGAATACTTCAGCTTGAATATACTCTTCTAGCATTTATATTCGTGGCTTACGCTTTTGTTGATTCTTTAGCATTAGCTTTGATTCTTTATATAGCTGATCATCTTGTTTTTTCTCTCTCTTTTGCTATTAAAACATTTTTTCAAAAGATTGCAGACCCAGAAGATATATCATCAACAACAAGTGTGAGCTTTACTATAAATCATATAGCAGCTGTTATATTGCCTGTAATTCTTGGGCTTCTTTGGGTTGGAAATCACTCAGTAGTGTTTATAATTGGAGCAGTGCTTGCTGTAACTTCTTTTGTATTTTCATCTTTGATTCCTAGACATACAGACAAATAAATATGCCTACATATAGAAGGGAAAAAATCCTTCTATATATATCTTTACATAATATATTTAATTTCTTTTACACTTTTTAACTTATCATATATATCTATTCTTTGGGCTTCTGAACTAAGTGTCGTTTGAAGCTTATAGCTAATGAATTTAGCATTTTTATTTGATTCTGTGATAGTATATTTTATACCTAACTTAAGTTCAAATATTTGAGAATTAATATCTGTACCTTGTCTTACTATTAATCTATATTCCCACTTACAAGGATACTCAATTTGAACTTTTGTATCGTTAAAACATTTAATTTCGCTCACTGTCTACCTTCTTAATTACTGATTTCATTGTATTTGTAATAGAGTATAATTCCTCTTGGCTTATTATATATGCAGGGATTGTATAAAGAAGCTTTCCAAAAGGTCTGAGCCAAACACCTTGTTTTACAACTTCAGATTGTAAAGTATTTGCAAACTCTGAAGTTGTAAGCTCAACTACGCCAATACATCCTATTACTCTTACATCTTTTACTATATTTAAACTTTTAAGCTCACCAAGTTCATTACTCAAATGAGCTTCTATATTTTTGACTTTCGCTTGCCAATCTGAATTTAATAATAACTCAATACTTGCAAGTGATACAGCACAAGCAAGCGCATTCCCCATAAATGTGGGTCCATGCATAAGCGCGTAAGGTGGATTACTTGATATTGTATCACTTATCTTACCTGTACATACCATAGCCCCAAAGCTCATATATCCACCACTCAAAGCCTTGCCTATAGTCATAATATCAGGAATTACACTAGCGTGTTCTACAGCAAACATCTTACCTGTATGACCAAACCCTGTAGCTATCTCATCAACGATAAAAAGGACATCATATTTATCACATAATTCTCTTGCACGTTTGAGATACTGTGGTCTATATATTCTCATCCCTCCAGCACCTTGAACTATAGGTTCTATTATAAAACCTGCTATTTCCTCATGATAATTTTGAAATTTTTCTTCAAGATCTTCTATATCATCACTATCATTATTTATACTTGGCATTTTTGCAAAAATATTTTGTGGGAGATATTCTCTATACAGACTATGCATAGAGTTAATAGGATCACAAATACTCATAGCACCCAATGTATCTCCATGATATCCACCAAAAACACTCAAAAACCTTTTTTTATTTGGTTTGTTTCTAGCTTTTTGGTATAAAAGAGCAGTCTTTAAAGCTACTTCAATACTTACACTACCACTATCTGCATAAAATACCTTTTCAAGGCCTTTTGGGAGTATTTTTAAGAGTTTTTTTGTTAATTTGATAGATGGGTCATGGGTAAGACCTCCAAACATAATATGGGGCATCTCGTCTATTTGTTTTTTTAAGGCATCATCTAAATATTGATTATTATATCCATGAATTGCGCTCCACCAAGAACTCATACCATCAACTAATTCTCTTCCATCTTTTAGTGTAATTGTACATTTATTTGTAGACGCGACATTAAGAATAGGTGTCTTTGAGGGAAGAGAATTATATGGATGCCAAATATGATTATTGTCTATATTCACGTTAAATCAAACTCTTTTTTAAAAAATTCTTCTAACGCAATATTTACATCTGAAAATACTTTTTCAAAGCCCTCATCACCTGGTAGATAATAAGGATCAATAATATCAGCACCATTAAGTCCATAATCACCTAATTTTATGATGTGTTCAAAGCCCATATGGCTTAAATCTTTTATATTTGCATCATCCATCGCAATAACATAGTCAAACTCTTTATCATCTTCATTTAGTGGTCTTGATTTTTGTTTTGTTATATCAATACCATACTTGTTTGATACCCAAATAGATTTATGATGTGGAGACTCGCCTTTATGAAAACCACTTGTTCCTGCTGAGTCTATATATAAGCTAAGATTGTTTTGAGTACTTAAGTATTGTGCTATGCCATGAGCTATGGGAGATCTACAAATATTACCAAGACAGACAAAAAGAATTTTTTTCAAGATAAGTTCCTGTTTTAATGTGAATAGTATTATAGGAAAATATATTTAATTAAATGAAGTGGCGCGGCGGACGAGACTCGAACTCGCGACCCCCGGCGTGACAGGCCGGTATTCTAACCAACTAAACTACCGCCGCGCAATGAAAATAATGGTGGTCGCTAGTGGACTCGAACCACTGACATCTACCTTGTAAGGGTAGCGCTCTACCAACTGAGCTAAGCGACCTAAAGTTTTTATAGCTTTGAGGAAATAAATTCCTACTCATTGAACTTCCTTATACATTACAGTATAAGGTTTCAACTCCCTATCTTTATCAGACAGATCAAAGGCATTTATGCCTTTACTTGCTTACTTAAGTTTAGGCTTACTCGCTAGGACGACCACCTAATATAAATCAAATATATGGCGACCCCAAGGGGATTTGAACCCCTGTTACCGCCGTGAAAGGGCGGGGTCCTAGACCACTAGACGATGGGGTCATGGTGACCCGTGTTGGATTCGAACCAACGGCCACTTCCTTAAAAGGGAAATGCTCTACCAGCTGAGCTAACGGGTCATCAATCTATATTTGAGCCGAAATTATAGAATATTTTTATTCATTTGTCAAGAGTTATTTATAAATTTATAAAATTTTCGCTTCTTCTAAGAAAATAGAGGGTTTAAAGGTCTGTTTTTTGATTTT
>CACVAW010000029.1:0-3619 GCA_902727925.1 uncultured Campylobacterales bacterium
CTGACTTGATTCTTTTTGTTTACCGTGATGATGTATACAGAGTAAGAGAAGAAAAAGAAAAAGAAAAAAAAGCAAAACTCGAAGGTAAAGAATATAGAAGTAATTTCTTCGAAAAACCTACAGAAGAGGCTGAAGTAATCATCGGAAAAAATAGAAATGGTCCAACAGGTGTAGCAAATATGGTATTCCATAAGCAATACACTAAATTCATCGATGCTCCAAAAATGAAATATCATCAAGTAAATGAAAAAGAGTTTAATCCAGCAAATACAAAACTTGAAATGCCAGTAATATAGAGGTGAAGGATGTTTAAAAAACTTCATAATCATAACCCAAGAATACTAGTCATTGGTGACCTTATGTGTGATCACTATCTTTTTGGAAGTAGTAATAGGATATCTCCAGAAGCTCCTGTACCTGTATTTGATATAAAAGAAGAAAAAACTCTTCTTGGTGGAGCTGGGAATGTTATTAATAATCTTTTGGCTTTAAAAGCAAAAGTCACTTGTCTAAGTGTCCTTGGAAGTGATGAAAATGCTAAGTTCTTAGAAAATAGACTAGCTTCAAAAAACGTAAAAACATATATAATAAAACAAAATGATAGACATACAAGCAAAAAAACAAGATTAATATCAAGCAACCAACAAATAGTTAGATTTGATAAAGAGTCAACAGAAAATATAAATAAAGAATCATCAGAGAAATTAACCGAAATTTTGAGATCGATTATAGATGATATAGATGTGGTGATACTTTCTGATTATAATAAAGGTGTACTTCACGAGACTCTTACAAAAGAGATAATTGGTATAGTAAAAGAGAATAAAAAAATAGTATTAATTGATCCAAAAAAGCAAGATTATAGCTTGTATGAGAATGCAGATATAGTAACACCAAACAAAAAAGAAGCAAGTTTGTGTGTAGGATATGAGTTAAATTCAAAAGAAGATATTATAAGAGCCGGTAATGAAATAAAACAAAAATACAGTATTAAAAATGTGGTCATTACTCTTTCTGAAGATGGTATGGCGATATTTTCTGATGATGTGTACTTTCTAAGTACAAAAGCAAAAGAAGTCTATGATGTAACAGGTGCAGGAGATACTGTGATATCTGCGATTGCTTATTATTATAGTCAAGGTCTTGATATTTATAATGCTTGTAAGTTTGCTAATATGGCAGCAGCTGTAGTAGTTGAAAAAATAGGAAGTGCAACTGCAAGTCTAGAAGAGATAAAAGCACAAGAAAACACCTTTGATACAAGTGCAAAAATCAAAAATCAAAAAGATTTAAAAGGTATTTTGAAAACAAGAAGAAACAAAAAAATCGTTTTTACTAACGGTTGCTTTGATATTATTCATATAGGTCATATCAAATATCTTCAAGAAGCTAGAAGCTGTGGCGATATACTCATACTTGGACTCAATTCTGATAGATCAGTACGAGAGCTCAAAGGTGAAAACAGACCTATAAATAATGAGAATGATAGAGCATATGTACTTTCGGCTTTTGAAGTAGTTGATTCAGTAGTTATATTTGATAGTGAAGATGAGCTTAGAGAATTGATAGAAAAAATAGCTCCTGATGTACTAGTAAAGGGAAGTGACTACGAGGGTAAGAGAGTAGAGGGTTTACAGTATGCTAAAGAGCTAAAACTAGTGAAATTTATAGATGGTAAAAGTACAACAAAAACAATAGAAAAAATTAAAAAATAGGTATAAAGATGTATATGAACGAATTTGATATAATCGTTGTTGGTGGTGGACACGCAGGGATTGAGGCTAGTATTGCAAGTGCAAAGATGGGTCAAAAAACACTTTTATTATCAGTATTAGTTGAGCAAATAGGAGCTGCGAGCTGTAATCCAGCTATTGGAGGACTTGGGAAAGGTCACTTGGTAAAAGAAGTGGACGCAATAGGTGGAGTGATGGGTCAAATCACTGATGCTACTGGTATACAGTTCCGTATACTTAATAGCTCAAAAGGACCTGCTGTACGGGGAAGTAGAGCTCAAATAGATATGGATGAGTACAAAAAAGATGCTCGTACAAGATGCCTCAATCAAGAGAATCTATTTGTAAGACAAGAAAAGGTTCTTGGTCTAATTACTGAAGAGATTGATAATCAAGAAACAATAATAGGTGTAAAAACAGACTTAGAAAATGTATACACAGCTAAAAGAGTAATAATAACTACAGGAACATTTCTAAAAGGTCTTATTCATGTAGGTGAAAATCAAAATAAAGCTGGAAGATTTGGTGAGTTTGCTTCTTATACACTTTCAGATGAGCTAAATAGATTGGGTTTAAAAACTGGACGTCTTAAAACAGGGACTTGCCCAAGAATAGATGGTAAAAGTATAAATTATGATGAGCTTGACATTCAAGGAGGAGATGAGAATCCAACTCCTTTTAGTTTTAATACTTCTCGTGATTTTCAGCCTAATCAGCTTCCTTGCTATATAGGGTTTACTAATGAAAATACTCATAAAATAATAGAAAATAATTTTCATAGAGCTCCTATGTTTACAGGCCAGATAAACTCAGGTGGTCCAAGATATTGTCCTAGTATAGAAGATAAAATAAATAGATTTAGAGATAAAGATAGACATCATCTTTTCATTGAACCTCAAACAGCAGAAGCGACTGAGTACTATATAAATGGACTTACTACTTCTCTTCCTGTAGATGTACAAAAAGATATTATTCACTCTATTAAGGGGCTTGAAAATGCTCATATCACTAGGTTTGGGTACGCAGTAGAGTATGATTATGTGAATCCTATTGCTCTAAATCATACACTTGAGACAAAAAAAGTAAATGGTCTATATCTCGCAGGTCAAATCAATGGAACTACAGGGTACGAAGAAGCAGCAGCTCAAGGATTAATGGCAGGTATTAACGCAAGCCTTAAAAACCAGAATAAAGAGCCTCTTGTACTTCGCCGTGATGAAGCATATATTGGAGTATTAATAGACGATCTTGTAACAAAAGGTACAACTGAACCATATAGAATGTTTACTAGCCGTGCTGAGTATAGACTGCTTTTAAGAGAAGATAATGCTGATATCAGGCTTACTAAGTATGGTAAAGAAGTAGGACTATTAGACAGTAAAAGACTTGAATATATCGAATTAAAAGAAAAGCGTATACAAGAGATATTAGAGTATTTAGAAAATAATCATTTTACACCTTCAAAAGAGAATAATAAGTTTTTAGAAAGTATAAATGAAGATAACATAACAGACAAAGTAAAGCTCAAAAATATAGTAGCTAGAAAAAGTTTTGATTACGATAAACTTGATGTATTGTTAAAAGATTTTAAAGACTATGAAACAGTTGGTTATGAAGAAAAAGAGCAAGTCTTAATTGAGTCAAAATACGCAAACTATATCATTAAGCAAGAAGAGCAAATAAATAGAATGAAAAAAATGCTCAATACAAAGATTCCTGATACTATAGAGTTTAGCAAAATCTCAGGTCTGAGTGCTGAAGTGGTAGAAAAGCTTAATACTTATAGTCCAAAGACACTATTTGGTGCTAGTCAGATTAGTGGTATCACTCCAGCAGCTCTTGATATACTTCATATTTATATAAGAATTGCTAGTAAGAGATAGAAT
>CACVAW010000029.1:3719-5710 GCA_902727925.1 uncultured Campylobacterales bacterium
TGATATACTTAAATGTGACTTTATTACTATTCATACACCAAAAAATGAAGAAACTATAGATTTAATTAATAGAGATGAAATTGATAAGATGAACGATGGAGTTGTACTTATTAATGTATCTCATGGAGGTCTTTATAATGAAGATGCTCTTTATGAGGGACTAAAATCAGGCAAAATAGGATTTTTGGGGATAGATACATTCTTAAACGAACCAGCAACAGCTGATAAGTTACTTGAATTTGATAATGTAACAGCTACTCCACATATAAAGTCAGCTACAAAAGAAGTTCAAATAAATATCTCGAAACAAAGTACAAAACAAGCAGTCCTTGCAGCAAGAAATATAAGCTATCTTAATCCTGTGAATCTTCCTCTTGATACTACAAGTTTACCTTCATTTGTAAAGCCTTTTATTGAACTTACTCAAAAGATATCTTCATTAGGTATCCAAGCAAACTCAGGATCTCTTAGAGCTGTACAGTTAAGTGCTGAGGGTGAGATATCTGAATATCTGAATTTCTTAATGCCATTAGCTCTTACAGGAGTGATGAAGCAAAGCTTAGGTGATCAGGTAAATTATCAAAATGCAGAAGAGATTGCAAACGAAAATGCTATTACCTTTGACTATACATCTAAAGCAAACAGTAGTGCATATAAAAATAAACTAACAGTAACAATAACTACAACAAACGCTACAACAAAAGTAGATGGTACGATATTCGCTGATAATATTGCAAGAATAGTATCTATTAATGACATTATGCTTGATATTATTCCAAGTGGTAAAATGTTAATTTTCCAAAACAGTGATGTTCCAGGTGTGATAGCTGATATTTCAAAAACTTTATCTAGTAATAATATAAATATAGCAGACTTTAGACTAGGACGTGATGGTAAAGGCAATGCGCTTGCTGTTGTAATAGTAGATCAAAGAATATCAAAGAGCTTACTTGCAACTATAAATGACTTAGATACTTGTATCTGGGCTCAATTCGTGGAAATTTAATCTGATGGAAAAAAAACAAGAAGAAATACTATATGAATTACAACCATCACAAGTAGTATTCTTAGGTGGGTATATACTTTGTGCCTTAGTATTTTTTCTAATAATTCCAATATTTATATTATTATATAATTATTTGATCATAAAAACTACAAAATATATAATTTCAACTCAGAGAATTAGACTGAGATATGGAATTATAAATAAAATAACAGACGAAATTGAGCTTTATAGAATACTTGATTATAAAGTAAGAGAGCCTTTTTGGATGAGGATTTTTGGACTAGCTAATATTGAGCTTACTACTATGGATCAAAGTCATCCTATATTTGTACTCTCAGGTATAAGAGACGCTGAAAAAATAATTACTCAAATAAGAGAATACTCAGAAGTTGCAAAATCTACTTCAAGAGTAAGCGAAATAGATATAGGAAGATAATGAATCTTAATGAAATAAGAGAGCAAAGAGATGTTTGGCTCTCTTATAAAAATATACTTTCAGTTAGAAAGCAATTAGAAAAACTTGATAGTATAAATTCTATTGTTTCCTGTAAAGATACAGTAACAATAACTACTAATGATAATCAAAATAAAGAATTAATAAAAGAGATTGCAACATCCCTTAAGCCTTGGCGAAAAGGTCCATTTCAAATAGATGACTTATTTATTGATAGTGAATGGAAAAGCAATATAAAATTTGATATTATCAAAAAGCATTTTGATATTGAGAATAAAAAAGTAGCTGATGTAGGTTGTAATAACGGCTATTATATGTTTAAAATGCTTGAGTATAACCCTAAAAGTATAGTGGGATTTGATCCTTCAAGCACCTATAAAACTCAATTTGACTTTATTAATCACTTCGTAAAATCAGAAATAAAATATGAGCTTCTTGGTGTTGAACATATAGAGTTTTATGAATATAAATTTGATGTTATATTTTGTTTGGGTGTGCTTTATCATAGAGACAATCCCATAGGAATGCTAA
>CACVAW010000030.1 GCA_902727925.1 uncultured Campylobacterales bacterium
AAGTTTTATTGCTAAATTTCGCTTCTCTTGTTGAGCTTCTGTACTTATTTTTCTTGCATCTATTTTCATAGATCTATTATAATACTTTTTGCTTAAATATTGATATATTTATTTGGTGAAATAATAACTATGACATTTATAGCCCCTTATCTTAGGTATTTATAAGTGTCATATAATTAACGTCACTATATATATAGGTATTATAACGATGACAAAATAACTTTAATAAACATTTCAATTATCTTATCCTAACCTTCAGCACTACTCTCCGCTATCGCTACGAACGTGCTTCAGGTTAATAGTGTGCAGGATACGAAGCGTCAGCGGGAGTATCCAAGCACACTATTATAAATTCATTCAAAAGTAAAGGCTAAGCAAACTCTAAAGGTAGCCTAAAACATCTAGTATTAAAGAACTCCTACCAAATAAGTCTTTCAAAGATATGTATAGAGATAAAGCGTAAAGACTAGTTCATAGATTTGAACCATAAAAACCTAAAGATAGGTAAAGGCTAAGTTAATCTATTGCTTCAAAGAATTTAGCTATTGAAACATCAAGAACTTTAGAAATCTTAGCAATATGGCTTAGATTAAAATGATGATTCTCTTTGCGAAGTTCAGCTCTACCTAAATAAGCTCCTCCAGTCAAACCAATACCAAGAGCTAAATCCATTTGCGATACTCCTTTAGCTTCTCTACACCTCTTTATGTTAGCAGATACAATATCCTTAATTTGTTCGGCATACTGTTCAAGATATTCAGGTGTATTCTCTTTTGGGTCAATCTCTTTCATATTAATTCCTAACGATATATATATATATAAGCTAAGAATAATATTTAACAAGTAGAATTACAACGATACATATGTCTCACAAGATAATTAAAGGTAATAAATGAAGAAGTTAGTTGTAATAACTATATTAGGTGTAGAGATCCTCTTTGGTGGGTGTATCGGTAGTGGTAGTCTTAAAACTTGCTACGACAATAATGGGAATACTTATAATGTAAATAAAATAGGTAGTTCTACTTATGTAAATGGTTCAAACAGTAATACAGGTTCAAGTTGGAGTAGTACATCTAATAGAGTTGGAGATACTACTTATACAACTGGAACAGCCTCTAATGGCAATACTTGGAATAGTACAAGCTCAAAGTATGGTACTTATGGAACTGATAGTGAAGGTAATAGCTTTTATAGTCATTAATCTGTGAGACTTAGTATCTCATTAGATTAGTAAAAGATAAAGTAAAATAAATTTTAAGGAGTATTTTATGGATGAATTCTTTCTTTTTTTTGGAATAATAGATATAGGTATCTTATGTATTTTCCTAATATACAGATATAAAACAGAATTCAAAATCACACATTGGTATTTTGATCTAAACGTCAAACAAAGATCTATTATCTGGGCTGTTAGTGTAGTGTTGTTTCCTCTATCTTTTCTGTGGTGGATATGGTTATTAACCTACTTAGAATATAAAAGGAATTAGTAATGAAAAGCTTAAGTAGAATTAGAAACATCATAGCTATTTTTATAGTTTTATCAGGCATTTTAACATTAAGTGGTTATCAAGATACCGAAATAGCTAATCCATTCCATTTAATTATTGTTTCTACTGTTATTCAAGTACTAGCTAATATATTCATATTATATGCTCTTACAGGAGGTTTAACAAGGAATTACTTCAAAGAAGTACCTAAGTATAAAAATCTTCTTTTTATAGCTATAATAGCCCTTATAGGAACACTATTAGCTAGAGTAACACAAAACTACATACTAAAATCTATCTCTCTTAATATTCCTATAAATATGGATTTGTTACAAAGATTTATAATTGAGTATTTACCACTAGCAATATTTCTAATGATCTTAAATATTGTTTATCAAGTAGTATCAAACATAAGAAACAATAACAAGATTAAAGAGTTATTAGACTAATTTAAAAATAAACTTTAAGGTAGGATTTAATACAATCTTTAGACACTTAATCGCAAAAGGTCAAACAAATGTATAAAATTCTATTCCTATCAATAATTCTCTTATTAACCTTAACAAGCTGTACAGAAACCCAGGACGATAGCGAACCTGAAACAACAACACCTATAACAACACCTCCAACACCAACCATAATAACCCCAGAAATAACAAACACACCATACATGATAGACACCTACACAGACTTCAAGCCAGATGATGTAAACACAACCTACGATGATAACAGATTCCTACTAATAACAGGAAGCGTAAAAGACATAAACAACAACCCACTAACAGATGTAACAATAACCATAAAAGACAATTCTCAATACGGAAGCATAAGAACAGACACAAACGGAAGTTTTACCTTACCATTAGAAAGCGGTTCATACGTAATAAAATACTCTAAAGATGGATACATACCAAGCGAAAGAGCAGTAAACCTAGAAGCAAACCAAATCAACATAGCAGACGATATAACACTACTAGCATACGACACAATAAAAACTAAAATAGACTTAGATTCAAACGAACCAACAACCCACATATCAAGCGTGATTAGTGATGACAGAGGAACAAGACAAGCCTACATAACATTCCCAAATAACTTAAATGCAACTCTAGTAAAACCAGATGGAAGTAAATCAAACTTAACAGAGCTAAACTTTAGATCAACAGAATTCACAACACCAGAATCAATGCCAAGTACCTTACCACCAACAACAGCATTCACATACTGTATAGATATGGATACAATAGAAGCAAATAATACAGACTCAATAATATTCGATAAAAATATAACCATATTCGTAGATAACTTCCTCGAAGTTCAAGTAGGAGAAATAGTACCTGCTGGATACTATGACGCAAATAAGTCAAGATGGATAGGGATACAAAACGGCATTATAGTAAAAGCAATAGATTCAAACGCAGATGGTGAAGTAGATGGACTTGATATCACAGGTGATGACATAATAGATACCAATATCTCAAATGATGGAATACAAAACTTAGAAGTAAATCAAACATACACAAGAGCTACCACCTCACACTTCAGTTCAATAGATCTAAACTACCCATGGGGACCACCAGAGAATGCAAAACTACCAAACACCCCAAACCCACAACTTGCAGACTCTAAAATATGTCCAATAAAAAGCTATACAAACTCATACATTAAAGATGAATGCTATAACACAGATATACCAATAAAAGGAACAAACCTAACTCTTCATTATAACTCCAAAAAAACAAACACAAAAAAACTAATTCGTGTACCACTTCCACCATCTATCCCAGATAGTGCAAAACAACTTTTAATAGAACTAGAAATTGCAGGCAACAGATATATAAGTAAATATCATCCTAACACAAACCTTGAAGATAAACACGCAGAATTTCACTGGGACGGTAAAGACAAATATAACAACTTCGTACACGGAAATGTAAAAGCAACAATAAAAATAGGACTACAATATCCTATAACATTTTACTCAACCTCAAGAGGGTCAGGTAATGCTTGGGCAAGTGCAGGAGCAAACCCACTAAGAAGAACAGATGGCTCAAGTATAGAAGGACGAGATATAGTACTATACAGTACCAAAGAAATAACAATCCCTATACTAAGTGACAAATCTCCAATTGCATCTTCTTGGACTCTATCAAATAATCACTTCCTAAATGATGGTTTACTAGAGTATGGAAACGGTAACCTAAAAAAAGATGAACAAAACTCAGAATTCAAAATAGAAGAACTCCTTACAAGTGAATCATATATTGAAGATATGGACAAAGACTCTAAAGGAAATATAATCTACCTAATGGGAGATAATGTATATAAATATGATATTGAAAACAATACAAGTACCATACTAGCAACTAGACCAGAAAACTATACTTTAAAACAAATAAGAATATCTCCAGATGATGAAGTATACTTAATATTAAGAAGCATATATACATCTTATAGAAAATACCTAGCTAAGATACAAAATAATGAAATAGAAATACTCAACGCAATAGGATACAAAGGCTACAGTGGTTCTCTTGGACACTATTACTATTCTCCCCATGATTTTAAAATAGATAATAATGGTGAAATATATTATATACACTACGAATACTCTGTATACTATAGATCACCAACCCCTCAAAAATCAACTTTAAGAAGACTAAGTGATGGCAAAGTAATAAAAACTTTTAACAAACTTCAAAACCCAAGGTTTGATATAGACAAAGATGGTGACTTCATAGTAAGTGGATATGTAAGAGAATGTGGTAACTTCATATTTAAAAGTAAAGTAAATGGTGATGATACAATACTTTATACAGATGCAAAAGATATAAATACATCATCTGACTTTGATAACATAGTAGAAACTTGTCCTACACAATACGCTTATAGTGGAATTGATGATATAAAAGCATTAGGAAGCTATATTTACTATACTAAGCATAGCTCAGCTATCTACAAACTAAATACATCATCTAAAAAAGGTTACTTAATAGCAGGAGCTCAAAGGACAGCTACAAGTACAGGTTACTCTGTAAGTCCACATAAAATGCTATCAATAAATACAAGACCAGGGTTATTCATAGACAGTAGTAACAATATAGTCTTATCAGTTGTAAACGGTTCAAGTGGTACTAAATTTCTAAAGTTTACAAGAAGTAAATTCTATGCCAAAGGTGATAAAGAGGTTTATTTACAAGATAGCCAAACAAGAGCTTACACTTTTAACGAACAAGGTTACCACCTAGAGACTATCAACCCAAAGACAAATCAAATACTACAAACTTTCACTTATGATGAAAATAATAACTTACTAAGTACTACAGATTCACTAGGTAACAGTATCGAACTTATAAGAGACTCTAGTGGCATTATTTCGTCAATCAAAGCACCAAACGGAGATATTACATACCTTGATGTTGATTCGTCAAATAATCTAAAAGAAGTTAAGTATGATGATGGTAGAACTTATCAGTTTAATTATACAAACAATCTTCTTACTTCACAATTAAACCCACTGGGTAAAGAGATTACTAGCTCTTATGATGATTATGGTCTTATTAGAAGTCAAACAAATAGTGAAAACAACTCTTTTATACTTTCTAAAGAATCAGTAGGAAATGAAGACCAAACAATCATTAACAATAATGGAAGTATTACAACACATATTCAAGATGAAAATGAAACCCACTTAATCCAAAGATCTATTTATCCTTCAGGTGACACAAGAAGTATTACAAAAAGTGATAACACAATTACTGTAAGTGAGTGTGATGTAAATACAACAATGAAAAGTATCTACAATGAAGATACCAAACAAGATGAAGTGTATCAGACAGATACAACACTTAAAAGTGGACTCACAAAGACTACATATAGAACCCTTTCAGGTAATACAACAACGCTAAGAACTAACAACAAAGCTACTACTGTCCTTGATGATGGACTAACAAGAACTATTACTTCACCAAGAGGTAAAAAGATAATTGTTAAGAAAAATGAACATGAACTTATAACTGAGATAGAACCTTATGATTTAGAACCAATTAAGTATGAATACTTTGATAATGGAGACTTAAAATCTATTATTCAAGGTACAAGAAAGCAAGAGTTTAACTATAATGATAAAAGACTCTTAGCTAGTAAGAGTGATGAACTTAATGTATCTACCTCTTATGCTTATGACAATAGAAATTATTTAACAAGTACAAATAGGTCTGATAAAAGTATGGGATTTATTAGTAATGATATGGGAGATGTTACATCTTTGACTACTCCGTTAACAAAGAAATATAATTTCATATATAATACAAACTCTCAAATCAAATCAGAGAGTTCACCACTATCTAAACAGAGTGATTTTACTTATAATGATAGAGGTGATTTAATTAGTATAAGCACACCATCAAGTAAAGCTATAAATTACGCTTATACAGATACTAGGCTTACAAATATCACTTATCCATCTAAGAGTGTTAATATCGCTTATTACTGTGGTGATTTACCTAGTTCTATATCAAATGGTACTAATTCAAAGAGTATTGTTTATGATGGAGATTTACCTACTCAAATATCTTTAAGAGGTGAAATTGATGAAGATATAGACTTAGAATATAATAGTGACTTCTTAGTATCAAAGTTAAGCTACTTGGATAAAGAATACACACTAACTTACAACAACGATAATGAACTCACAAAAGTTAATGACTACAATATAAATAAGAGTAATAAGAATGGATTACCTACTCAAATATCAGGTGATAATATTATTACTAATTTTTCATTTAATAATTATGGTGAGCTAAGTGATAAGTATACCTACCTAAGAAAAGTTAGTGGAGTTTATACAGGAGTTGATTATAGACTTCAAATTACTAAGAGAAATGATAGAGGACAGATAACTGAGCTTATTGATACTTTAGGAGCTAAGGCTGTTACTAAGAGTTATGAGTATGATGAATACAATAGATTAGCTAAGTATTATGAAGATGGTAATTTAACTAACGAGTACTCTTATGATTTACAGGGTAATAGGTTAAGTCATACAGTTAATGATGATTCTCAAACGCTAAGTGATGGTAATGGTACAAGTTATACATATAACGATGATGGGTATTTGCACACTAAAACTAATTTGAGTGGAACTACTACTTATACATATAATTTGCTTGGTGAGTTAGAGCGTGTTGTAACTCCTAGTAAAACTATTACTTATACACATAATACTGATAATCAAGTTGTTAGTAAAAGTGTTGATGGAGTTGTTAAGTATAAATATGTTTGGAGTGATTTAACTACTTTGCTTGGTGTGTTTGATGGTAGTGATAATTTACTTATGAGGTTTAATTATCTTGAGGATAGAGTACCTTTCTCTATGGACTATTTAGGAAGTACTCACTACCTTCACTACGACCAAGTAGGAAGCCTTAGAGCTGTTAGTAATAGTAATGGCTTGATTGTTAAGGAAGTTGCTTATTCTCCTTATGGTGAAGTCCTGAGTGATAGTAATACATCGTTTTATCTTCCATTTGGATTTGCTGGTGGGTTTGTAGATAGTGATACTAAGCTTGTTAGGTTTGGTTATCGTGATTATGATCCTAGTTTAGGGAAGTGGACAGCTATTGATCCAATTAGATTTAATGGTGGCGATACTAATCTTTATAATTATGTTTTAAATGATCCTGTTAATCTGATTGATCCTACTGGTATGTTCTGGGAAGAAGTATTTGCAGTTGGATATTTAGCTTGGACTGTAGGTAAAACTGCCTATAAAGGTTGGAAATTAATAGTTGGGGCAATAACTGCTTATGGAGTTTATGATTATTCTAATAAATATGATAAAAAACAAAAATTAGCTAATCAAATAAATTCTTCTGATATGTCATTGGAAGATAAGTTAAGAGCATTAAATGAGATAAATAATGAATTTGTAGATGATACTAGAAAAGTAGGTAAAACACTAACAGGTACTGTTATTAAAACTGGTTTTCCAAAAGCTAAAAAACAATGTATTAAGGATTTTTAAATGGTAAAGAAGATAATAAACTGGATATTAGTAATAAATATAATTATATTAGTAACAATTTATTTAGTTCCTAATAATATAAAAGATGAAGTAAAACACTTTTTAGGGTTTGGAATTTTAGAAACACAAACTTTTAATCTAAAACTAAGAAACAATTGGGAATTACAAAAAGAATCGGAAAATGGTTACTTACTTATAAATATAACCCAAGATAAACTATATTTATTTATACATAAAGAATATAAAAAGGATATTTTCAAACAAGTTATTAACAATATATGCTTAGACTTAGATGTCTTTAATAAAAAACACAATAACTATAGTGCAGAAGTATTTCAATGTAACAATAGTAAAAATGATAAGAAGTTTTTACTATTTGATATTAAAGACAAAGTCTACATATGGATAGATGAATATTCAAGTCAATACCAAAATAACTATGAAGATATTTTTAATAATATAGATATTAAATGAAAATACTTAGTTTTGTTTTATCCTTAATTTTTATTGCTTGTATAATGGATCTATTAGGTAATAATTATTTAACAAAAAAGCTTTGGTGGATTAAAAACTCAGTTGGTCAAAGTCATCAAGTAGAAGATAAAAAAGTATTAATTAATTTGCCAAAAGACTTATGGACTTGTGGAAGAAAATCAAAGAATAGATACAATTTTTCATATGCTAGTATTGTTAAATCAATAACTGCTTATATATCTAAAGAGAATAAACTAAAAACAAAAGAAAATTTTATTTTAAATATGCAAAAGTCTTGTCAAAACTTTACACCTGAACAATTTAGTTTTACAAGAGTAGATAATCAAACCTTTTACGTATTTACTTGTAAAAATCCTAAAACATCATTTTTAGAGACACCTTTTAGAATACTTTATAACGATAATGTTGGTATTAGTATAGGCTTTATAGATTACAATTCTAAACATAATAAAGCCTATCAATCATTTTTAAATTCAATAACTTTTAGAGATAAATGAATTTAGAAACTATAATTGGTTTAAAAAATATGTTTAGTATCTTAGGAGCAGTTTTAGTAGGTTTGGCTTTATATTTTGGCTTAGATGGTCATAAATATGGTCTATTATCTAGTTTACTAACTAGTTGTTTTATTTTATTAATACCTTTCTTTTGGAATAAATCTATGCATACAGGAATAGTTAATAAAAGTAGGCGTAAAGAAATATCATACAAAACCTTTGAAATTATTGGTCTATTAATTGGATTGGTTTGGTTTATATTTGGGATTATCTTATGGATAAATAATTTATAATACCAACAAAAGAAAATTATAAATAGATTATTTAGATTCTTATTTTGTTAATATTCTAGCTAAAGACTCACAAATCTTCCTCGTAAGTTAATTACGAGAGTATTTATTCCTAGACTGCTATTGATCAGAGGGGGTTAATGGTAGTGATACTACTTATGTATTGAATGACCCTATTAGTATATTTTAGCAAGAAAACTTTACTGTAAAATTTAGCTTGGGTTCTAGCTAAAAACAGTATATGATTTGATAATTTCCACTTATTAACATTAAGCTTGTTTGTTCAATAACGGTAATTTTCCATATTCACTAAAGTATACTTGTATCATCTTAGCTTCACTCAATGATGGTAGTTCATTATGCTTTTCATCAAATGTTGTGACCCATAAAAATACTAATTTATCATACTTGAATTTCTTTATCTCTTGTTGGAAGAACTTCTGTCTTGGCATACCTTCTTGTTTCATTTTTAACCTTTTAAGGCAAGTCCAAATTTCTCACACAAATATATAAAATACCTACGACTATAAAGAAATACCCAACAAACTCTTTTACACTAATCCTTCCCCCCCCTGTACAAGCTCATACAGTAACATTTAAGACTCCACTTATATTTATTGCTCTGTCTATTGAGTTAAGAAATTAATAACTCAAAAGGAGAGCAAATGCTAAAAGTATATATAACCTGTTTAGCCAGTTACAATCATGGTACTCTAATAGGTAAATACGTAGAACTGCCTTGTAATGACTTACAAGAGCAAATACAAGAAGTATTAAATAGAGAGAGTAGCCTGATAGGTCAAACAAGAGAAGAGTACTTTATTACAAATTATGAATGGAATAGCGTAAGTCTATTTCAAATAGGTGAATATCATAATGTTCAAAATCTAAATAAAGAATTAAAGTTAATTGAAGACTTTGATGAAAATGCTTTAAAAGTAATAAAGTTCTTATTAGACGAGAGTTTTGCTTCTAACATAGAAGAAGCCTTAGAACAAAAAGACAATGTAATAGTCCATAAGAATCAAACTATGAAAGACTATGCTAAAAGCTTTATAACTGACTGTTTTGGTACGAAGTCTATACCCTCAATCATAGTAGGCAATATTGACTATGAAGGAGTAGCTAAAGAGCTAGGAATAGATGGAAGCTTTTATAGAGTAGATAATGACATATACGAATACAATAACTAAGGAATACAAAATGCAATATATAAGAAACAAGTTTGAACAAATGGTTCAAGAAGTAAACCCAAGCTCTACAGACTACTTAAAACAAGAGTTTAAGAGTATCTTAGAATCTGATAAGCCTTATCAAGTCAAATGTGATTATATAGGCTATAGCATAGCTTCAATAGATGATAAGATAACTAGCATAGGTGAACAAATAAAAGAGCTTCAAGAGTACAAAAGTAAACTCAAGTTAGCTAAAGGTACTGTAGCAGTCATAGGAGCTGAGATATTTAATCAGTTTGGTATAGATAAGATAGAAGGTAATGGCATTAGTTCCATTACCACAACTAAGAAGTCAATGACAAACAAGAGAAAGTTCATCATAGACAATCCAGAAGTATTTATCAAAGCTGGGTTTTATAAGAAGGTACTAGATACTAATATGGTAGAAGAGTTATATGATGGTTGTCAATATATAGATTTCATTGAAACTAACGCTACCATACAAAATGAAACTATCATCAAAGAAGCTAAGTTAAAGATAAACAAACGAAGAGGTAAAGGAGCATAGTATGGAGAATGAAATATTAGATATAGATCAAAAGAGTGGAGATATAATTGTAAGTGGTAATGAAAGTGATGTAAGAGCTATTAAGACAACTAAGATTAAAGCTCTTAGTCTTCTATCTAAAAATGACTTTGTACAAATAAACGGTACTTGGGAAGCTAAGAGAGATGGTCTTATAAAGATACTCAGTTCTTTACCTATTGGTTACAAGTGGGAAATCAAAGAACAACAGATGTGTGATACTTATGCTCTTATTAAAGGTAAGCTTACAGTTACTACTGGAAGTATTAGTAGAGAAGCTGATTCTATGGGTATATGTGAGACAGTTGAGCTTAAGGGTAATGGAGGTTTACATTTTATGAATGCTAGAGCTGAGACAAGAGCTTTAAAGAGAGCTATTGAAACTTTGTTTGGTTCTGTGATTAATTACTATGTTGTGAAATATTTGTGTTAGAGGCTTTGGTCTCTAACATTTGTTTTCTTAGTTTAGGACACCCAAACGGACACCTAGGTAAACCTTAAACATTTATAAAGACAAAATAAGCACTATATATTGGGAGTTATACAAATTATTTAGATGGTGCGATCGGGGGGACTTGAACCCCCACGCCGTTAAGCACGAGCCCCTCAAGCCCGCGTGTCTACCATTCCACCACGATCGCAAAGTGTGAGCAATAGTATTAATACTATTGCTCGAAAAAGTTAGCAAAAGATTTGCTAACTAAATTATCCTATAAAAGGATTTCCAAAAAGTACGATAAATGCAATTACAAGTGTATATATAACTTGTGCTTCAATAAGCGCGATTGCGATAAACATAGTTTTAGTAAGATCCTTACCAACACCTGGGTTTCTAGCTATTCCGCTGATAGTTGCAGCAGCTGTATTACCCATAGCAATACTACCACCAACAGCAGCTATACCTACACCAAAACCAGCAGCAATGATTGAACCAAATGCTAGAAGTGTTCCGCTATCTGTGTTAAGTGCTATTTTTGCACTCTCAGCTTCTGCACCAAATACCAAACCACTTAGTGCAACAAATAATAAAATTAAACCTTTTTTCATAAAAAACCTCCTTATATATTTTATAGATATTTTCGGTTCGATTCCCCTACTAATACCTATTTTTAAGACCTAAAATGATATAGTAATTTCTTTAAAAATAAGATAAAAAGTAAGGATTTGAATGAAGAAAAATGTTAAAAAAGTAGTTTTAGCATACTCTGGTGGATTAGACACTAGCATTATTTTGAAATGGTTACAAGATGAGTATAATGCTGAAGTTATTACATTTACAGCAGATTTAGGTCAAGGTGAAGAGGTTGAACCTGCAAGACAAAAAGCATTAGACAATGGTATTAAACCTGAAAATATTTTTATTCTTGATATAAGAGAAGAGTTTGTAAAAGATTATGTATTTCCAATGTTTAGAGCAAACGCTATCTATGAGGGTGAATATCTTTTAGGAACTTCTATAGCTCGTCCGTTAATATCAAAAAAACAAATTGAGATAGCAAGAAAAATGGGTGCAGACGCAGTATCTCATGGTGCAACTGGAAAAGGTAATGACCAAGTAAGATTTGAGCTTGGATATCTTGGACTTGAACCTGATATAACTGTAATTGCTCCTTGGAGAGAGTGGGATTTGAATTCTCGTGAAAAATTATTAGCTTATGCTGAGGCACATGGTATTACGATAGACAAGAAGCATCTTGACGCAGATGGTAATCCAGCAGTTAGCCCGTACTCTATGGATGCGAATTTACTTCATATATCTTATGAGGGGTTACACCTAGAAAATCCAGATAATGAGCCAGAAGAAAGCATGTGGTTATGGAGTAATTCACCTGAGAATGCACCTGACACAGCTGAGTATATAACTATAGGATATAAAAACGGCGATCCTATAAGTGTAAATGGTGAAGAGTTAAGTCCAGCAACTCTTCTTAAGAAGCTTAATGATTATGGTAATAATCACGGTATAGGTAGAATTGATATAGTAGAAAACAGATATGTAGGTATGAAAGCTCGTGGATGTTATGAAACTCCAGGTGGAACAATCATGTTAAAAGCTCATAGAGCAATAGAGTCTATCACACTTGATAGAGAGGCCGCACACACTAAAGATGAGCTTATGCCAAAATATGCGAAGCTTATATATCAAGGGTATTGGTTCTCGCCTGAGCGTGAAATGATACAAGCTGCGATTGATGCTACCCAGAAAGATGTTGAGGGTGAAGTTAGATTAAAGCTCTACAAAGGTAATGTAACAGTAGTAGGAAGAAAATCTCCTAAGTCATTATATAGTGAAGAACACTCTACTTTTGAAGAGGATGAAGTATATAATCAAAAAGATGCAGAAGGGTTTATTAGACTTAATGCTCTTAGATTTATGATAGCTGGGAAAAGAAAATAACTATGAAGTATATACATACAAATAAAGCTCCAGCCGCAATTGGACCATACTCTCAAGCTGTATCTTTGGGGGATTTGGTATTTACTTCAGGTCAGATTGCTTTAAGAGTTGATGGAAGCTTTAATGATGGTGATATCAAAGAGCAAAGTACTCAAGTACTACAAAACTTAGAAAATGTACTAAAAGAGGGTGGAAGTTCACTTTCAAATGTAATTAAGACTACTATATATTTAGCATCTATGGATGACTTTGCAAGTGTGAATGAAGTGTATGGAAGCTTTTTTGGTGATCATAAACCAGCAAGAAGTACAATAGCAGTAAAAACACTACCAAAAAATGCTCTTGTAGAAATAGAGGCTATAGCTCAAAAAGCTAAATAATTCTTCTAAGCTCAGTTGAGCTTATAGGACAATTTATATCAAGTACTTTATACTGAGGTGGTATTTCAATACCATCTCTTTTTGCTACTACAAATTCAACCATCTTTTTTATACCTTTTATATCTCCCCATTTTTCTAACCCATTTAGATTATCAGCTCCTATTATAAAATATGGTTTTTCTAAATTATATTTGTCGTATAAGTAGTTAATTGTTTCTATTGACTCAACAGGTCTTTGTTGTTTTAGTTCATAATCAATGAGTTTTATATTTCCTAGATTGTGGTATCTATTTTTGAGATACATATATCTATGTTCTGGGAGCCTGTGGAATTTGTTTTTAAATGGGTTAAGATAAGTTGGCACTATAAAGAGTTCTTTTATGTCATATTGGATGAATATTTCTTTAATAATAGTTGCGTGCCCTACATGAAATGGGTCAAAAGAACCTCCATAAATAGCTGATTTTTTTGCTTGCATTCGATGACCTTATGTTTTAACCTTATTTTTCGTGGCATAATTTTAGCTTTTTTTTATATTATTCGCAAAACCAATTTTAATTTTAAGGAATATAAATGGCAACAATAATATTATACGGAAGTAGTGGAGGAAACTGTGAAGGAGTTGCAGAGAAGATATCTGAAGCTCTTGGTGATGTAAGATGTGAAGATATAGCTGATTTTGAAGTAAGCGAACTTGCTGACTTTGATAAAGTAATATTAGGAAGTTCTACTTGGGGTGACGGCGATCTTCAAGATGACTTTGAAGATAAGTGGGATGATTTTTGTGAAGTAGATTTTACAGGTAAAACTGTAGCATTATTTGGGATAGGTGATCAAGAAGGTTATGAAGATAGCTTTTTAGGAGCTATGGGTACGATATTTGAGCAAGTTACAAAGCAAGGTGCAAAAGTAATAGGTCATACTAGTCTTGATGGATATGAGTACGAAGAAAGCCCTGCAGAAGTAGATGGTAAATTTGTGGGTCTTGCAATTGATGAAGATAATCAAGATGATTTAACAGATGAAAGAGTAGCAGCTTGGACATCAGCAATAAAATCTGATATTTTATAATAAACTTTTAACTTCAATCATTTAATTTATTTGAATGGTTGAAGTACTCTTTTAGATATTCAACTTATTTCATTTAAATTTAAATAATACTATCCATAATTAATACAAAAAATAGATAAAAAAAAAGCTCCACACTCGAAAGTGTAGAGCTAAGTTCCGCTAATAAGGAGATTTTGCCCTTTGACATGCAAAAACCTCATGACAAAACAAGTTTTGTTAATCTTATTTTAACTTACAATTACTTAAAATAGTACAAAAAATGTTTTGATATAAAGCTTTAGGAACTACTTACCTGTTCTTAGTTACTTATTAAAGAAGAGTAAAAATCTTGTACCTAAATGTACAAGAAGGTTTTACGAATTAAACTATACTTTAACTCACAAAGTCTCCCAGACTTTGCTCTTCGACAAAAAAGATAAAAAAAAAGCTCTTCGCTAGTTATCTTTATTTTGTCATTATACGAGTTTGAATTTCTTAACGGAATTATTACTCCACTATTAAAATATAGAAAATAATTTTTTCTATGATACCCTAAAAATAGTACTCTTATGCCATTTAAATTGCTATATTTAATTGGTGCGGTAATAATATAATTTTTGTTTACTCTATAAACGCTAAAAAATTCGGATATAAGATTTTATATTTGAGATTTTTACTTTAGTGCAAGTGTTAAATTATTAGGAATTAGTATTTCTGATTGTTTAGATTTTATTATACTCGATGCATTTTTAATTTCTAAACAATTGTTTAGAAACTTCATTTCATATTCTTTAGGTTGTTTATTTATATATAAAGCTTTTGTAAGTGATATTATAAAACTAAGAGTTGGATCAATATCTTTATAGTTTGAACTTGCTAGTTTTGATATTATAATTTTTTGTTCATCTGTGAACTGGTATTTGAGATTATCATAGATAAGGTTTTCTGATATATTTAAAAAAGATAGTTTAATGCTATAGTTTATTATTATTTTATTATCATACGAAAGCAAATCTGCTATTTTTAATGCTTGTGACGCACAAAAGTTTTCGAACTTTTTATTGGTGGAGTATTTGTCTCTTAGTAGTTTTATTCCTAGATTAAAGTTCACTGGGAAGTTGTTAGCACTATTGCGGAGTAAGTCTCGTAAGTATATTCCATCATTTATAGATAGTTTTTCGTTTGTAGGTGATAGGTTGCTTGAAGCTATGTTTTTAAAGTAGTCTATTTTTTCATTATCTATTTGTTTTGGTTTTAGGTATTTTGAGGTGTTTGATTTTGATGTGGTATAAAATAGATATTTTTTTACGTCAAAGTATTTACATATACTTTCTAATTCTTGTAGTGGAGTTTCTAAAGCAAATGTTTGGGAATAAATTTTTTCGTAAGCAAATCTGCTATATTTTTTGAAAATATCAAGTTGGTACTCGTTACTTTCAAAAAGTACAGCAGTTATTTTTGCCAATTAAACTTCTTCTGCTGTTCTTTTGAATTTTAGTTGAAGTTCTTGAACAGTTTCAACCTGATCAGGATCAGGTACTATACAATCAACAGGACATACAGTAACACAAGATGGCTCATCATAAAAGCCTACACATTCTGTACAAAAATCTGGATCAATCAAATATACTGGATCATTTTCTTCAATCGCACTATTTGGACATTCATCTCTACAAGCGTCACATGCTATACAATCATCTGAAATAAGTAATGCCATTTAAAAACCTCTTTCCTTCATTAAATAAATTTCGCAATAATATACAAAGAACTCTTAAAGAAGTATGTGTAATAGAACAAATTTTTGTTTTATTTTATTTTTGGGTACTTTGATTGACATAGGCTCAAGTTTTTTTATACAATTGCATATAATTAATTAAGTAAAAGGGATTTTATTTTGAGTAAGAGTTTATACGAGACTTTAGGAGTATCTTCAGATACTTCGTCCGCAGAAATTAAAAAAGCTTATAGAAGATTAGCTAGAAAATATCATCCAGATGTAAATAAAGACAAAAGTGCCGAAGATAAATTTAAAGAGATAAATGCAGCTTATGAGATATTAAGTGATACTGAAAAAAAAGCCAAGTATGATCAATATGGTGATCAAATGTTTGGTGGTGATAGTTTTCATGATTTTAGTAGATCACAAGGTGGTGGAAGTAATTTTGATGACATAATCAAAAATATTTTCAGTGGCGGTGGCTTTGGAGGTGGAGGCTTTAATACTGGTGGCTTTGGTGGGGGAGGTTTTAGTGGCTTTGAACAACCTAATCTTGATGTAGAAGTATCTCTTAGTATTGACTTTAATAGTATGCTTCTTGGTGGTAAGCAGACTTTTAACTATAACAGCGAAGATATAACTATCAAGATACCAAAAGGTATAAAGCAAGGGGAGAAGCTTAGAGTCAAAGGAAAAGGTAATAAGTCACAAGGAAGAGCAGGGGACTTATATATCCAAATCAATATTACTCCATCAAGTATATATAAGCTTGATGGTGACAATCTTATACAAACTAAAGATGTGCCTCTATATGATATGCTTTTTGGTGGTAAGATAGAAGTTGATACACCTGAAAAGAAGGTAACACTCAAAATACCTGCAAATGCAAAGCCAGGACAAAAAATGAGGCTAAAAGAGTATGGTGTGGAAAATAGAAAGACAAAAGTAAAAGGAAATTTAATAGTTGTTTTAAATGTAGTTTTACCAAGTCTTGATAATGTGAGCGAAGAGGACTTGGCAATCTTAAAAGATAAGTTACCAAAGGAGTAGTATGTATAACGAACCACTTTATTTAATCAGTATAGTTGCTAAAATGTTAACAATACATCCTCAGACTCTAAGACAATATGAAAAAGAGGGACTGGTTAATCCACTTAGAACGGCAGGTGGAATTAGAATGTATTCTCAAAAAGATGTAGATAGAGTAATAATGATAAAAAAGCTTACTCGTAATATGGGAGTGAATTTAGCTGGAGTAGACATCATATTAAGGCTTAAAGAAGAACTAGATGAATACGAAAATCAAATAAGTGAGCTTAAAAAAACAATAGCAAAGCTTAAGAATCAAACATCTACAAGTTATGAAATAACTCCATTAAGAAGGACTTACGAAGTTATTATTTTTGGGGAGAACTAAAGTCTCTCTTGCCGGGGGCAAGAGGAAACTTTAGGCGTCTAATGTAAGTTAATAAGTTATGTTGTATCAAAAGGCACATAGTAGATAATTCACAGCCGAACAATATTAAAGAACCAAGATTTTAGGCAGCAAAAAAACTCTATGAGTTTAAACTATAACTTACTTCCTCTATATACTTCCTAATCATCTCAATAACTTCATCATCAATTTTAATATTCAGTTCCAACAAAGAGATGTCAATATCAAAGTCTTTTAATTTTGTATAATCTTTTGTTGTACATAGTATTGAGGTAGCTTTGTACTTGTGTATTAACTTTTCAATTTCTTCTTTTTTAAAATTATAGTGATCTGGAAAATAAATCTTTTGTTTTATATCAGTTGGTAGATACTCATTAAGTCTTGATGGTTTGGATATACCAGTTACAAGTATCATGTTTTTTGTTGGCTTTTGAAGTATGGTTTGCTTTGTATAGTCTTTGTATTCTGTTAGGTTTAAATCAGCGTATTTAGCAAAATATTTTGGCTCTTTATAGCAACCCGAGGGAAGTGTAAATATATTTGTTGGGCTTTTTTTATTATGAAGTAAGATATCATATTTTTTGATATTTGTTTTGTTAAATCCATCATCGAGAAATATCTGTTTTATTCCAAGTTTTATGGCTTCTTTTATAGCTTTAGTTCTATCTTCTGATACTATCACAGTAGTATGTGGAGCATAAAGCATAGCTTCGTCACCTGCATCTTTAATATTTGATTTTATATTGCCATTAAGTGATACTACTATCATCCCAGATGACTCTCTTTTGTATCCTCTTAGTATTACACAAGAGTTGTCAAAGTGTTTTAGTAGGGATAGTATAAAAGGAGTTTTTGAACTTCCTCCAACTGTTAGATTACCTATACTTATTATCGGAATGCCATAGTCTTTTGGAGTTTTTTGGAATCTTTTTATTGATACTATTATTGTATATATTAGACTTAGAGGTAAGAGTAAAAAAGATATAAATTTTTGAAACCAATTTGGTTCAAATAGGTATTGTTCTATCCAAAGTATAAGCCTATTTTTCAATGTAAAATCCTCTATCAAATCCACTTAAATCTTTATAAAATGATAGTTTTATATTATCATTATTTTTTAAATACTCTTTTATAGGTTCTTTTTGATCATATCCCATTTCACATATTAAGTATTTTGCTTTGGAGCTCAAGAAGAGATCTATTATTTGGATGAGTATTTCGTCACCTTGTACCCCACCAAAAAGTGCATTTTGTGGTTCGTACGATAGGTTGTTTTCTACGGTATAATCATTTGCAATATATGGAGGATTAGAGACTATCACATCAAAGTCTTGATTGATATTATCAAGTAGATTTGTATTTACAAGAGTTATCTTGTCTTGAAGTTCGAAATTTGAAATGTTTTTTGAAGCAATTTTTAGAGCTTGGTTTGATATATCTGAAGCTGTAGTTGAATGTATGTTTTTACAAAGTCTGTTTAGCATAATAGATATGATACCACTTCCTACACCTATTTCTGCAAGATTAAATGACTTTAGGTCCTTGGTCAGTTTACAGGTTATATCTATGAGTATCTCAGTCTCAGGTCTGGGTATGAGTGCACCTTGTGCGATGAAGAACTCATTACTATAAAAAGAGACTTTATTTGTTATGTATTCTATTGGTTCGTCGTTATTTAGTCTTGATATATATTCTTTGTATGTATGGGTAGGAATAGTTATATTCTCATCTAACATTAGCTCTATTCTTGATTTGTTTGTAAGTGAAGAGATTAATATATATGAGAGTTTTTGAGGGTTATCAAGCTTTATGTTTGATAACCCGTATTTAAGTGCTTCTTGGAGGTTCAATTGAGACTTCTTGACAAATATAGTGATTCATAGCGTTGAATACTCTTGAATATGGTTTTTTTGTAGTTTGAAGTACTAGCCATAGTTAATACGAGAGCTGCGAAAGAATCATATTCAAGAGTATTCAACGCCCGTAGGGAAGAATCCTCTTTGTAGCTTTTATTCAAAAATCATCCTTCTATGAATTACTATATTTTTTAAGAAATCTCATAATCTTTGCCTAGTTCTTTTAGTCTATCTACTAATGGTGGATGAGAGTGATAGAATATAGTTGTTAGTTTCGATGAGTGAGGGTATGACTTGTTTTCATCAGCAAGTTTGATAAGAGCATTTGCTAAGTCTTCTTTTGAAATGAGGCTTGAGCCAAATTCATCTGCGTGGTATTCGTTTCTTCTACTTAAAAAGTTAATTATAGGAAGAAGACCAAATCCGATGACAGAAGAGAGTATCACAAAAAGAGGTATTTCAATAGCTGGTATTTTGGATTCAGAGATATATGAGTATATACTTTGTGGAATATTACCAATTACATAAAACATCACAAACATCATAATAGCACTCAAAAATATGTTTTTAAGTATATCTTTGTGTTTGAAGTGTCCAAGCTCATGACCAAGAACTGCAAGAAGTTCATTATGAGTTAATTTTTTGATTAATGTATCAAAAAGAACTACTCTTTTTGATTTTCCTAGACCACCAAAATATGCGTTTAGTCTATTGTCTCTTTTGCTTGCATCCATTGTATATATACCACTTGTGTTAAGACCTACTTTTTTAAGTAGACTTGATATCGAGTCTTTGAGCTCAGCATCTTCAAGAATTTTGAACTTGTTAAATATAGGAGCTATTAGAGTAGGATAGATTGCATTAATGAATATAATTATACTAAATACAAAAACAAATCCATATATCCACCAAACATCAGGAAAGCTGATTATTAGTAAACTAAGAACATAGACGATAGCAGATCCAAATAGTAAAAATATACTAAGTGATTTGATTGAGTCCGTCAAAAATAGCTTTAAGTTCATATTTGAAAAACCATATTTTTTGTCTAATACAAATGTTTTGTATATAGACATTGGGATTCCAACTATTGCGTTTAGTATAAGAAACAAGTCGATATATAATACAGCTGTAAGTGCAGGTGAAATATCAGGCATAAAGCTATATAAGTACGCAAATCCAAAGGTAAACCAAAACATAAAGATACCAAGTTCAATGAAGCTTGAAACTATATCAAGCCTAAGTGTCGATATCTTATAACTCGCAGCTTTAATATAATTTTCTTCACTTAGTATTACTGCTTTTTTGGTTTTTGTTTTATTGATATGAAAAATTTCAGATATAGAAATGAGTATTTTGATTCCTATATATATAAATAGTATTGTAAAAAGAGTTTGCACTTATTTAGTCCTTTAGTTTTTGAATTAATTTTTTAATATTGTCTAAGATTTTTGAGATTTTATCATTATTTGTTTTGATTGGGAAATCTCCTGATGATCTTTCTTCGTAGATTAGACTTATTTTAGGTTTTTGTTTTTGCATTGTTTTGTATATTACAAATGCTTTTATGTTTTTTACTTTGAGTACAAACTCATATTTAGGCTTTTGTTTTGCTATTTGTTTTAGCCAGCCTAGTATCATCTGTTTTTTGTATTCGAGTTCTACTCTTTTTGCCTGATGATCCATTGCAAAGAATAGAGTATTATCTTTGACATACATAAACGCAATAGAAGATGAAAGATGTGATGGAAGAAGCTCTTTAACTTTATTTATGACATAATAAGTGTTTAATTTATTAAACTCTTTTTTATAGGACAGTTCATGCAACAATCTTTTCGTATTTTTCATATAGGTATAATACTATTTTTAGTTTTAGGTTGTGGCCATAAAACAGATCCTATATATGTAGATAAAACTCCAAATGCTATAATAACCCCCAAATAAATAACCAAACAGACAAAAGGCATATCAATGATAGATATAGGGATTATTGGAGCTAGTGGATATACTGGACTTGAACTTATAAAAATACTTATTAACCATCCAGAATTTAATATAAAGTATTTAGCAACTTCAAAAGGTGGGGAAGAATTAAGTAAGCTTCATCCATCACTCAAAAATGTATTTGATATTAGTATTAGTAAAGCAGATGTCAGCAAAATACCAAGCTCATGTAAGCTAGTATTCTTAGCACTCCCACATAAAACAGCAGCAGCTTATGCAAAAGAATTACTAAAAAGAGGTATCAAGGTAGTTGACCTCTCAGCTGACTATAGACTTGAACTTGATGCGTATGAAAAACATTACTGTGAACATGAAGATAAAAAGAACTTATCAAGTGCTGTGTACGGACTGCCTGAGCTTAACCGTGAAAAAATCACACAAGCAAACTTGATAGCAAATCCTGGATGTTATCCTACTGTATCACTTCTTTGTATACTTCCGTTTATTGATTTTATAGACTTTGACGCACCTATTATTATAGATGCAAAGAGTGGAGTAAGTGGAGCTGGAAAAACTCCAAACGAGGGAGTACACTTCGTAGCTGTGAATGACAATATCAAATCATACGCACCTCTAACACATAGACACGCACCTGAGATTGAAGAGAAGATTAGTATAGCTTCAGGAAAAAGCTCAAAAGTAGTTTTTGTACCACATCTTTTACCTATGACAAGAGGAATGTTAAGCTCTTGTTATGTTAGTCTTAAAGAAGAGATAAATGAAAAAGAAGTGTTAGAGAAGTTTTACAAGAATGCAGAGTTCGTAAGAATATATGATGAGCCTGTGAATATCAAAACTAGTGTTGGTACAAATTTTTGTGATATATATACAAAACGAGATGGTAAGACGCTATTTATCTCTGGAAGTATAGATAATCTACTCAGAGGAGCTTCATCTCAAGCAGTAGTAAACGCAAATCTTATGTGCGAACTAGATGAAAACACTGGAATACCTAGTATATCGTACGCTCCATAATGAATAAAAACTCTATTTTTGTAGCAGATGCTCACTCTATGGGTGAAGATAAATTTTATGAGTTTTTGTGTGATATTGATAGTACAAATTTGCAGTGTGAAGAGATATATCTTTTAGGTGATATTTTTGAGCTTTTGTTCGGTGGTATAGATTATATTATTGGGCAAAACAGTAAATCAGTAGAGTTACTAAATAAAATATCACAGAATATAAAAGTAGTTTACTTTGAGGGGAATCATGACTTTAATCTTAAAAAGTTGTTCCCTCTTATAGAAGTCATAAAGATTGCGAATCAACCACAAAAATATATATATGAAAAAAAAATAATATATATAGCTCATGGTGATAATAATCTTGATTTCGGATACAAGTTATATACAGCGATTATTAGGAATAGGGTAGTATTAAAAGTATTAAATTTCATAGATGTTTTAGTAAAAAACAAAATATCTAAAAAACTATATAAAACAGTACCTCATAAAGCAAGATATGAAGAAATACAAAACTTTAAAGATATAGTAGATGAGAGAGTATTTAATTATGCTGATGATAAAGACTATATTATAGAAGGACATTATCATCAAGACAAGAGCTATGATTATGATGGTTTTAAGTATATAAATATGCCATCATTCAAAACTGGTGGATATAAAAGAATACAAGATTTAATAAAGGTTGAGTTATGAGTGAACATTTCATAAAAGAAATAGAAATAAAGAACTTTAAATGTTTTGAAGATTTTAAGTCTAGTGGATTTGGTAGAGTTAATTTAATAAGTGGAAAAAACAATGTAGGAAAAACTGCTTTTATGGAAGCTTGTTATATAAATGTATCTTCTAAGACTATACCTGGTATGTTTACTTCTTTAGTTGGTATCAAAATCCGTAGAGAAAACTTAAATATATTAGATAAATATGTCAAAAATACATTTACTCCTCTTGATTTTACAAAAAAAGCATTAGATCAGACAAGTGATATAACGACAAAATCAAATATTAATGAAAGCCATTTCTCTGTAGTCAAAAATGATGGAATAAAAGAATATATTTTTAAAATAGCAGATAATAAAAATGTAAAAATAAATGTAAATGACTTTTCTTTTGAGACTTCTTATGAAAAAAAAATAAACTTCATAGATAGTTATGGTTTTTCAAATGCTAATATGAAAGATTGTTACTCCTCAATACAGACAATGGAAAAAGAAGAAGAATTAAATCAAAAACTAAAAGACTTTGACTCAAGAATAGAGGCTTTTAAAATAATAGATAATATACCAAAATGTAAAATAGATAATAAATATATGGAAATAACAGAACTAGGAGATGGAGTTAGGCATCTAGTATCTATTGTCACTGCTTTGTATACATCTAAAAATGGATACTTCTTTATAGATGAAATAGAAAATGGAATTCACTATACAAACCTAGATAAACTTTGGAGAATAATTTTAGAAATATCAAATAAACAAGGCGTTCAAGTATTTGCTACTACACACTCAAAAGAGTGTATCGAATCATATGCTAGAGTATCTAAGCAATTAAAAGATGAAGATATAAGATTTATAGAATTAGGAATGAATAAATATAATAAGCTAGATGCTACGGTTATGAATAGTGAAATGTTTTTAAGGTTTATAGAATTAGGTAATGAGGTACGAGGATGGTAATCATAGCCTATGAGGGGAAATCTGATGAAAAATTTCTTGATGATTTATTAAGCGAATATGAACTTCAAAAAGATGCTGTTATTTACTATGATTTTGAAGGTAAAGATAAACTTTTTGATATAAATCATAGATATTATGATGAAATAAAACAAAAACATTTATCAAAAATTAAAAAGATGTTATTAATTGTTGATGCAGATAATAAAAAAGATCCAAACCCAAATAGAGGGTATAAGGCTTCAGAAAAAAAATTGCAAGAAATTATCAACAACTTAGATTTTGATATCGTTATTGACTATTATATTATGTGCGATGATAAAAAAGAAGGAAATTTAGAATCTTTTTTACTTTCTGTATTAGATGATGAACAAAAAGAATGTATTGATAAGTTTAGAAAATGTTATAAATATGATTTGACGGACAAATGGGCATATAACACTTTTTATAAACAAAAAAAAGAACCTTTTAACTTTTCTCATACTAACTTTGATGAACTAAAACAAAAACTAATAAACTTACTTAAGGATTAAAAATAATGGAAATATTACCAGCGATTGATTTAAAAGACGGATGTGCTGTAAGACTTGAAAAGGGGTTGATGAATAGTGCAAAGATATACTCAGATAAGCCTTATATGGTAGCAAAGACTTTTGAGAGATTAGGTTCAAATTGGCTTCACTTGGTTGATCTTGATGGTGCATTTGGTGGAGAGCCAAAGAATTTTGACGCTATTAAAAAAATAGCAGCTAAGACAAATCTTAATATAGAACTTGGTGGTGGTATCAGAAATGAAGATACTATCAAGATGTATAAAGATTTGGGTGTGCATAGGTTCATATTAGGTTCAATTGCTCTTCGTGATCCAAAGTTCGTAGAAGAGATGGCTAAGAAGTATAGAATAGTTGTAGGTATAGATGCGATGGATGGTAAAGTAGCAGTTGAAGGATGGGCTGATGTAAGTGATATTAGAGCTACTGATATGGCGAAGAAATTTGCTGATGTTGGAGTTGAGAGTATAATATGTACAGATATAAGTAAAGATGGAATGCTAAGTGGTCTTAATATGGATTTCACTCTTGACATAGCAAATGCTTCAGGGCTTGACACAATAGCAAGTGGTGGAGTAAAAGATATAGAAGATATCAAAAATGTAAAAGAAAAGAACTTATGGGGTGTAATAGTAGGCAAAGCATATTATGAAAAAACACTCAACCTTGAAGAAGCATTTAAAATAGCAAATAAAGGCGATTAATGAACGAGCATAATTGGAATTTAAAAGACTTATATCAAAATGATGACGAACTTAGTACTAGTATAAAAGAGACATTAAAAAAAGCAAATGAATTCAATATTACTTACAAAGGTAAACTTGGAAATATAAGTAGTATTGAATCTATAGTAAGTGAGTATGAAGATATATTAGAAGCTATTTCAAAAGCTGTTACTTATGCGTTTTTGAAGTTTGCAGTTGATAGTAATGAAGGAGCTTTTTATGCTAAGGCTGAGAAGGACTATACAAAAGTAGTAGAAGAGTTATTATTCTTTGAAAATGAATTCACAAAGCTTGATGATGCTTCAGACCTAGCTAATAGTAGTGAAAAATATAAATATTACTTAGATAATTTACTTTTACATAAGAAATATCAACTTACTACAAATGAAGAAAAAATCATGCTTAAGAAGTCTATGACTTCTAGCAGTGCTTTTTCAAGACTTTTTGATGAGATTTTTAGTGATTTGAAGTTCGAGTTTGATGGTAAAAGCTTAGGCGAAGAAGAAGTTCTTAGTAAGCTTCACTCGGACAACAGAGATACAAGAAAAAAAGCAAATGCATCTTTGGCAAAAGTACTAAATAAAAATTCCAAAGTATTAAAATATATATTTAATATGATTAAAGCTGACCTTAAAACAAACAGCGAGATAAGAGGATACGAAAACGTAGAGACATCAAGACACATAAGTAACCAAATATCACAACAAAGTGTTGATGCATTAATAAATACAACAAACAAAAATTTTGATATATCAATCAAATATTATGAAATCAAAAATAAGATTTTGGGTTATGATAAGTTATATGACTATGATAGATATGCTCCAATAGTAAGTGAGGGCAAAGAATACACTTATGAAGAGTCACGAAAGATTGTATTAAATGCTTTTAAAAGCTTTGATAATGAAATGTACGAGATAGCTCTTAAAGCTATAGATGAAGGCTGGTGTGATGTATATCCAAAAGAGTCTAAAAGAGGTGGGGCATTTTCTCATCCAGCTACAACTGATACACATCCTTATGTACTTCTTAATCATACAGACGGAAGACGAGACCTCTTCACTCTTGCTCACGAGTTAGGTCACGCAATACATCAATATCTTTCTCGTCAAGTAGGATACTTAAATAGTGATACTCCACTTACTACAAGTGAGAGTGCAAGTGTGTTTGCTGAGATGTTAGTATTTGATTACTTAATACAAAATTCAGACGACACTGAAGAGCTTAAAAGCTTATATGCAGGAAAGCTTGAAGATATATTTGCAACTCTTTTTAGACAAATCATATTTACAAACTTTGAGAGAGATGTTCATTCGCATGATGGAGAACTTGAGGTTGAAGATCTTTGTAAATACTGGAAAGATGAAAATCAAAAGATGTTTGGAGATTCGTTAGAGCTTACTGATGAGTACAGTATATTTTGGTCTTATATCCCCCATTTTATTCATTCGCCATTTTATTGCTATGCGTATTCTTATGGACAGTTATTAGTTCTTACTCTATATGGACTATACAAAAGTGAACACAAAGACTTCATACCTAAGTACAAAAAATTCCTAAGTTCAGGTGGAAGTGATAGTCCTAAAAAGCTTTTAGAGTCATTTGGTCTTGATATAGATGATGGAGAGTTTTGGCAAATAGGTATTAATGAAGCTAAAAAGATATTAACGAAATTTGAAAAACTGGTGTGAATTGACATTTTGAATAAAATTGAATATAATATAGTACTAAAATATTCAAAAAGGATGTGAAATGAAAACTCTAACATTGAGAGTAGATGACTCTATATATGAAATGATAAAATTAGCTGCAAGTGGACAAAAGAGAAATATCTCGAATTTTATAGAATTTGCTACATTAGAATATTTGTCATCTAGTGAATATGTAAGCAATAGTGAAATGGATGAGATATTAGGTGATGCAGAGTTAATGAAAAACTTAGAAAAAGGACGAGAAGATTTCGAAAATGGGGATTATGTAGTTGTATGAAATTATAGAAAGTAAGACTTTTCGTAAATTAAAAATTGAAAAAAAATTATATAACAAAATAAGAGAAGTAATATATCCACAACTAAGAAATAATCCAGCCTATGGCAGTAATATTAAGAGGTTAAAAGGTAATTCGAGAGATTACCATAGATATAGATTGGGAAGTTATAGACTATTTTATATGATTAAAAATGAACATGTAGTGGTTTCAATAGTTGATCTGAAACATCGTCAAAATTCTTATAAAAAATAAATAAAGATTATGAAAAATTTTATAAAGCTTTTGTTTAAATACAATATAGTCTTAGTTTTTGTATTGACATTTATTTACTTGTATATGCTACAAATACCAAAAGAGTATATATTTAAAGTATATAGTATATCTGTTTTGAATATTATATTTATGATACTTTTGATATTTTCATTCAGTGCATTTTTTAATAGAATAAAGATGACGAAAAAAATGGTATTTCGTTATTTACAAAGAATACTTTTAATAGTTATTATTGTTATATGGTGTTGTTATTTTATATATACAATGCATAATATAGATGAATATTGGAAAAATTCTTATATATATCGCCAATTCGATAAATACTGATATCATATATTTTTTTTATGATATCACTTATATTTAAAAAAGAAATTAAGTAAGGATAAAAAACTATGAGTATTTTTGAAGCAATTATATTTGGTATCATAGAGGGTATTACAGAGTTTTTACCTATATCATCTACTGGGCATCTTATTATTGCCAATAAAATTATGGGTATTACAGGGGAGCTTAGCGATAGTTTTAATATTATCATTCAGCTTGGTGCTATCTTAGCTGTGATATTTATATATTTTGATAAGTTAAAAGTTGGTATTAATCTGTGGTTTAAGATTATCATTTCATTTTTGCCTATTGGGATTATTGGGTTTATTTTTAGTGATGAGGTTAAAGCACTTTTTAGTGTGAATGTTGTAGCTTATGCCTTTATTGTTGGAGGTATAGTATTTTTGATAGTTGAGTATTTTATTAAAGACAAAGAGCCTAGTGTCAAGAGAGTTGAAGACATAAGCTATAAAAATGCTCTATTTATTGGACTGTTTCAGATATTTGCATTGATTCCAGGAACTTCACGTTCAGGTGCTACAATCATTGGTGCTTTGGGTCTTAAAATCTCTAGAAAGACAGCAGCTGAATTTTCATTTCTTATTGCTATTCCTGTTATGTTTGCTACAAGTGGGTATGATTTTTTAAAGCACTATGATAGCTTTAGTATACAAGATATTTACCTGCTGATAAGCGGATTTTTAGTATCATTCGTGGTTGCATTTTTAGTTATAAAATTATTTATAAAATTTCTAGAAAACTTTACATTTGTGATGTTTGGTTGGTATAGAATACTATTTGGAATTACATTACTGATTTTTATACAATAGGGACACAATTTGGATACAAAGTATATATTTATTACAGGTGGAGTACTGAGTTCTCTTGGTAAGGGAATCGCAAGTGCTAGTATAGCAACACTGCTCAAAAATAGTGGTCTTAAAACAAGTATGTTAAAAATCGATCCATATCTTAATATGGACCCAGGTACTATGAGTCCACTTGAACATGGTGAAGTGTTTGTGACTGAAGATGGCGCAGAGACAGATCTTGATCTTGGTCATTATGAGAGATTTTTGGATATCAATCTTAATAAACAAAACAACTTTACTACAGGTCAAGTATATCAAAGTGTAATCACAAAAGAGCGTAGAGGTGATTATCTAGGTAAGACTATACAAGTAATTCCTCACGTAACAAACGAAATCAAAGATAAAATTAAAGCAGCAGGAGCTGGTCAAGATGCATTAGTAGTTGAGATTGGTGGAACTGTAGGAGATATTGAATCGCTTCCTTTCCTTGAAGCTATTCGTGAACTTGGAATTGAGCTTGGTAAGAAAAACTCTCTTTTTGTTCATCTTACATTAGTACCATTCTTAAGTGCAGCTGGAGAACTTAAAACCAAGCCTACACAGCATAGTGTACAAGAACTTCGCCGAATTGGAATTGCACCAGGACTGCTTTTTTGTAGGACTGAGAAAAAACTACCTGAGGATTTAAGACTCAAAATCGCAAGAAGTTGTGGTGTTGATGATGATTGTGTTGTTGAAGTGGGAGATGCTAAGAGTATATATGAAGTACCGTTAAAATTCATGGCTCAAGATGTACTTGTGCCAATTGCTAAAAAACTTGGATTCGAAAGACTTGTACCAAATATGGACAAGTGGAGAGATCTTGTATCAAAAATAATAAAGCCAGAAAACACAGTCAAAATAGCTTTTGTAGGAAAATATTTAAAACTAAAAGAGTCATATAAATCATTAACTGAATCTCTTATACACGCAGGTGCAAATCTTGATA
>CACVAW010000031.1 GCA_902727925.1 uncultured Campylobacterales bacterium
TTTCTCTTTATTTCCACAATCAATACTTCTTTTATCTATAAATTCATTTTTATATTTTGTACGTACTTTTGAAGAATCTCTTGATTTGTTAAAAGATATCAAGAATGGATACCCAATACCTCTTTTAGGATGTGCTTCAACACTAGCTATACTATAAAGAAGATTGTATGATATATCACACTCACTACTTGCCTTTTTAGCAAATAGTAAGCTACTTAGTAGTATTAGTATCGTTATTTTCACTATTTGGAACTACCTCTACATAATCAGAATTAAAACACTCTTTTTTAATCTCAGGTGGAGTTTGAGAATTAAGACAAGCGATATTAAGATACATATTTGCTTTTCTTATATTCCCACGAGCTTTATAAAGATGAGCTAAATAAAACGCCCCTCTAAGAGACTTTTGATTCACCGCAAGAGGCTCTACATATCTTATAGCATTATTGACTGCTATATCTTCTTTAATAAAATGTTGAAGCACAACAGAACTAAACATCATTGCCATAATTAATCTCTGTTTTGGTGGTATTTTCTTTGCTTTTGTATCTTCAAATTTTACTATCTTTTCAAATGTCGCTAGTGCATTAGCATGATTTTTCTCATTTAACTCAAGCATACCAAGGTATATAGCAGAGTTTACAATACCATGTCTCACTCCAAGATCAAAAGCTTTTTTGGCCTTTTTAGAGTCTCTTTTTATATTAATATCACTTAGGTTATGATCTCTCATATACAACCTACCCAAAAAGTAAGTTGCATCATACTCCTCTATAGATATGAGTTTGAGAAGTTCAGTTTCTGTTCTTTTATAATCCGCAAGATTATTTATACCAGTACTTAGATTCAAGTCATCTTCTTGATACTCTACAAATTCAGGACTTAATCCAAACAGTAAAGTACCAAAAACCAAAAAGCCAAATAATACTTTCATATTAATTATTAGACTGATTTATTGTATTTTTCAGTCTAAGCTCTCTTACTTCTTTTTCTGCTGCATACATCTTAGCTATTAACGTACCACTATCTTTATTCATTTTCTCAATTCTTTGCTCAAACTCTTCGCCTAGTTCCTGAGATATTTGGTCCATTTCTCTAAGTTTTATATGAATAGCTTCAAATGCACTAGTACTAGTTTTTGCAAAAGGTAAAGAGTCTAGTACAGTGGCAACTGTACCTATAAACTCAGATAAAAACTCTTGTGTCATTTTATAAGCAAGCCTAATCTGAAGATCAGAAGCACTATTAAACACATCATTAAAACTTCTACCACCAACAGATAAAAGAATTGCAAGGTTTTTAATATATCTTTTATATCTTGGCATATCAGATATAAATGTCACAAAAGGCTCACTTTGAGCTCTTACAAACAAATCATCACAACCTGTAAAAACTTTACTTCCATCTGCTAATTTTGTAGAGCGGTATTTTGCCAAACTTTCATAGTTAATTACTTTTCCAGCAATTGCTGCGTTACCTGATTTTGTAGTATTTAATTCCACACACATCATATATTGGACAGATTTTTCAGCTTCAGCGATAAATCCATCCCACTCAATAGGTACAGTAGATTTTTCTTTTTCTATAGCTAAAACTACCCCTCTAATTATTTCATCTTTAATATTTTGGTCTTCATTAGGACTAATATTATATATGAGAACTGGATTGTTTGGCACAACACACTCAGTAGGGCTATTAGGATCATTAGAATAGTTACACTTAGCCTTATGCGCTCCATCCATTAATAACTTACCAAAATCGTTTTTCTGCATCACTCCACCAACAAATGAATTAACATCTTTTGTTTTTAAATTATCACTATTAGCTAAAAGTCTTTCAATATAACCTCTAAGTTTTTGTAGCGATCCTGTTACTTGAACAAACTCTTGCAGGAAACCTTCTTCTATTACATTATCACCAACTAAAAGATATAACAATTGATACAGAAGTATTTTTTGTTTTATTCTCATATGTTCTGGTCCGTTCATACCTATACTTTCACATTCAGCATCTACAGATTTTCCAAATAGCTTAGGGGTCAAAGGACCTTTATTAATATTTGTACTTGTATCATTAGGGTTCAAGTACTTAATAGCAGGATCAGGATCAAGATTACCAAGAGAATTAAAAGTTGAAAATACTTTACTTAGATCAGTTAAGAATATACCCTCTTTTTCTTTTCCACCTTTACACCACTGATATTTACTAAACATCGATGAAAATATAGAACCAGCACTATTTTGAAATATTTCATAAAATGCACCATGTGATATCTTCCCTGCGTCAGCTTTTTTATCAGGATCACCACTAGTAAGTTCATTCTCCTTTTCTGTAAACCATTTTGTAAGTTCGGTATTAGCATAATTGATTTTTCCGGCAATATGTTCATCTAACCTTTTCATTGGCCCAAAAATACCGTTATCAAGAGTAGCCCCAACCCCATCAAGGCCCATACGCGAACCTATAGCTTTACCTAAAGAACAAGCATCAGAAAGCAATTTCCTAATATCTTGAGCCATTTTTCTTAGAGCTTCAAAAGCTTTACCTAGTTTTGGTACTGTGATATCCATAGCAAGTATCAATCCCCAAACCAAAGTAACAGAAAAATCTTCTAATAAAAGCTTAATATCATCTATTCCAAACCATTGTAAAATAGCAGCTTTAAAATCCATACCATCACAACCCCATCTTACTTCGGCTGGTTGATAATTAAACATTGGTTCAGAGGTTCTACTAGGATTTTTAAACCTTACACTGAAACTAAAAGCGTTTTTATATTGGTCTCCAGTAAATGGATCAGTCCAAGTTGCAGCATCTGTTTTTGATATGTCAATATGATCATTTATATTAAGTGCATTAAGTGTACCTAGAAGAAATACTCCCAGTAATAAGATTTTTAGTATACTATTTTTCATTTTTAGCTCCTTGTTTATACTCTTCATTTATATCATCTATCTTTATATCACTATAATCATAATAAGACCTATAGTGTTTTTTGATCTGGTCACTTCCGTGATCTTCCCATGAGTCATAAGTCATCACATCACCATATCCTATGAGATCTTCATACTCAAGGAATGTATATATTTTACTCATTATTTGATATGTACTGACCTTACCTATAAGAAGGCCATCATATTTATCTTTAGGATATTGATATAGGCCCATTGTAGGAGTTGTATAGATACTATGTTTGTCAAAAAGCTTTTCACTCACAATCATACTGTTGGCTCTTTGGAAAAGTAATTTGATAGAAGTAATCTTTTTAGCTTCTCTTTCAAGAGCTTTTTTACTGCTTTCGTTAAAAAATACTATTGTCAATTCTACGTTTTTCATTAGTCTAAATGCTTCATAATACTCAGTAAGAGAGAAAAGATCTAAATTAGCGTTTTTCCCGACAAAAAGATATATCATAATGTCATCCTTGAGAGTTTCTATCTTTGCGATTCTTGCTTTTTTATCTAAAGAATAATCTGATCCAAGATTATCTGATGTAGTTGAACCTCTTGAACTTAATGGACTAGCTTCTTTACCCCATTGTATTCCTGCGAGTTCAAATGCTTTTCCTGATTTTGTTATTTGTTGTACATATTTTGCTTGCCATTTGAGGTATTCTTTGGCATTGTCTTTTGTTGGTTCGCTTACCCACTCTCCCATCACTGGAATTCTTTTTGCTGTTGGGGTTAATGGCATTTTAAAACATTTTGCTGATGAGTTTGCTAAGCATCTTGTACCGTCTGCAAGTGTTATTGTCTCTGGGGTTGGGTCATATTCGTTTTTTAGTACTTCTAAGATTTTGTTTTGAGTTATGAGTTGTTCTTTTTGAACTTTGAGCATTTCTTTTAGTATTTCTATCATTGTTTTTTGATTTTTTTTGAGGTCATCGAAGTTGACTTGACCAAACCTAGCACCACCTTCATTGGTAGATCCAGTATTTGCAAAAACAAAACTGATATTAAAAACAATTAGAACTAAAAACAAATTCTTAAACATAATAAAGACCTTAATTATAAAAGCTTGTAAAATCAAAATACTTCATTTTCTTGCTATTGTTATACCCAGTATTTTGTTACATATCTTCTGCTATAATACCACAACTCACTTAAGGGTATAAACATGAATGAACTAATAAAAAAGATTAAAAACAACATTAGAATCACGCAAGATGAAGCTTTGAAGCTCTATGATATGGACCTTTTAGAGCTTGGAAGTCTTGCTAATGATATACGAGTAAGCAAGTTTGGTAAGCAGACTTTTTATAATATCAACAGACATATCAATCCTACAAACTACTGCAAAGATACTTGTAAGTTTTGTGCTTTTAGTAAACATAGGGCAAAAACCTCATATACAATGACTCACGAACAAGTACTTGAAGCTGTAAAAACAGCACACAATGAAAACATAACAGAAGTACATATAGTCTCAGGTCACAATAATAAAGTGGGACTTGACTGGTATATGGATATGTTTAAAATAATCAAAGAAAAATACCCGAATATCCATATAAAAGCAATGACAGCAGCTGAAGTAAACTTCATAGCAAAAGAATACGATATGAACTACAAAGAAGTTCTAGAAATGATGATAAAAAATGGAGTAGACTCTATGCCTGGTGGTGGAGCTGAAATATTTGATGAAGAGGTCAGACGAGAGATTTGTAGAGGTAAGGTAAGCTCTGATGAATATATAGAGATTCACAAAACTTGGCATGAGATGGGTAGACATAGTACTTGTACAATGCTATTTGGTCATGTAGAAAATAGAGCACATAGAATAGATCATATGAATAGACTAAGAGATTTGCAAGATATCACAGGAGGATTCAAAGCCTTTATACCTCTTGTATATCAAACAAAAAACAACTACCTGAACATAAAAGACCCTCTTAATGCTATAGAGATACTCAAAACTTACGCAATAGCTAGAATATTCTTGGATAATTTCTCACATATAAAAGCATATTGGGTGACTACTACTATTAACTTGTCTCTTATAGCTCAAGAGTTTGGAGCAAACGACCTTGATGGTACTATACAAAAAGAGACTATCAACTCAAGCGCAGGAGCAGCGAGCGCAAATGGTCTTGAACTCGAAAAGTTCAAAGCTCTTATAACAAACAGTGGGTTTATCCCAGTTCAAAGAGATAGTCTAAATAGAGTGGTTGCTTAACTACTCTATTAGACTGAACTTTAGTTTTTGGACTTTTTGTTTTATCTCTTCATTTTGATCACTTACTAGTTCGTACTCAAGTGTAAGTTTATGTATATCTTTACTGATATAGTATATTTGGTTTTTGACATATATCATAGGTACAAATAAAATAAGACAAATAAACAAAACAGCATATACAATCAGTAATGGTTTAAACGCTAAAATTAAAGAGTTTAATTTATATTTTAAATAATTTTTATTCCAAAGTTTTGTATTTTTTATATATTTATTAATTATTTCTTTTATATTAATCAAACTTAAAAATCCTCATCTTAGAGCTTCTT
>CACVAW010000032.1 GCA_902727925.1 uncultured Campylobacterales bacterium
TTTTTAGATACTTTATGACGTAAGAATTTTGGTACTAAGTATATTGGTAGTCCAATATAGTGTGAGCTTCTTTGTGTGAATAAGGCTACTAGTTCACAGGAGCTTTTTGCTTCTATTTCTTTTATAGCTTTTTCGATTAAGTGTTTTTTACCAACTTCCACTTGCGCCTCCTCCACCAAAACTTCCACCACCTCCACTAAAGCCTCTGAATGAACTTCTTGTACTACTAAAATTAGAACTACTATAGTAATCATTTGGCTTTCTTTTTGGAGTAAAAAAGCTAAATATTGAAAACCCTAAAAAAGCTAAAATAGTAATAATAATACTGAAAAATACAAACCAAGATATAACTGCATAGATTGAACCTGATAGTAGGGAGGTTATGATTTTATTAGACATTTTAGCTCTAACTACTATAACAGTGCAGAGCAATAGCATCAAAAGATGATTGCTTGTAGTATTTTGTATCCTATGCTCAGGTTCGTATTCGTTATTTATAGTAGATATGATTTTCTTGACTCCTTGTCTTGTTCCATTATAAAAGTCATTGTTTTTAAAATATGGAGTCATTGTTTGTATTATGTTACTTGATTTCGCGTCTGTTAAACTACCTTCAATACCATATCCTACTTCTATACGAACTTTTTGTTTGTTCTTGGAGATGATTAGGATTACTCCATTGTTTATATCTTTTTGTCCTATGGCCCAGTGTCTTCCTAGTTGGTATCCATATTCTTCTATAGTGATACCATTAAAATCTTTTAGAGTTACTACGACTATTTGATTTGATGTGTTATTTTCATGTGTTTGTAATATATTTGATAGAGTTTGTTCTTGTTGGGACGAAAATATATTTTCAGTATCTACTATCCGTCCAGTTAGTTTAGGAAATGTTATATCAGCATAGAGTATGCCAAATAGTAGTACTGATATAACAAGTTTTATCATTTTTTAGAACTCTACTCTCGGTAAGGCTTTGTCTTCTTTTGTTATGCTAAATGTTGGTTTTATTCCAGCTTCTGGATAGAGAAAAGAAGCTACATATTTACCTGGAATTGTACGAAGTTCGATATTGTATTTTTTCACGGACGATATATAGTCACGTCTAGCTACTGATATTCTGTTTTCTGTACCTTCAAGTTGAGATTGAAGTGTTAGGAAGTTTTTATCAGACTTTAGATCTGGATATCTTTCACTTACAGCCAAGAGTTTTGATAGTGCTCCACCAAGAGAGCTTTGAGCTTTTTCATAAGCTTTAAAAGCGTTTGGATTATTTAGCATTTCTGGAGTTATTGTTATCTTACCTACGCTACTTCTTGCTTTTGTCACTTCTGTGAAAAGTTCTGTTTCGTGTTTTGCATAACCTTTTACTGTTGAGACTAGGTTTGGTATGAGATCAGCTCTTCTTTTGTACTGATTTTCTACTTGTGACCAGGCACTCTTTACACTTTCATCGAGTTTTGGTACGTTATTCATGTGAGATACAAATATCCATATAGCAAATGCTACCGCAAGACCTAATATGATGCTTATTACTTTCAAGACAAATCCTTATAATTATATAATGAGACCTTTGAATAAATATAGCATTCAAAAGAAAGGATTCTTTTGGCAATTTTTACAAAATCTTTCCTTCTATAAATTATATACTTATTCAAAGGTCTCAATCAAAATTATAGGACTATAAAATAAATACTAATAATATTCACCCCTCTTGGCAAAAAATTATAAATCGAGCATTAAGTTCACTTGACACCGAATATCTTAGATTTTTAGAACAAGACAAATCGTATTTCCCAGATATTAATAATTTCTTGAATGCATTTTCTCTTCCTTTAAACAAAACTAAATATATACTTTTTGGACAAGATCCATATCCAAGATGTGAAAGTGCAAGTGGATATGCTTTTATAGATGCTAAGGTTAAGACTCTGTTTAGCAGTACAGGTCTCAGTAAGGAAGTTAATAAAGCTACAAGTTTAAGAAACTTTATAAAGATGCTTTTAGTTAGTCATGGGTACTTAAGTGATGATTTATCTCAAAAAGCCATTGCTAGGCTTGATAAAGATAGGTTTATAGACTCTATAGATGAGTTAAAAAATAATCTTCTTAGTAGTGGAGTATTACTACTTAATACAGCACTTGTATTTACTAATAAAAACAGCTCAAAACATCATGTAAAGATGTTTATGCCATTTATTGGGTCTCTACTAAAATCGCTTAGTTCATATAATATAGAGTTAATATTCTTTGGCACTATGGCAAAAGATATTAAGAAGTTTGGAGTTGATAGTTTTGTAAGTCATGAGTTTGTTCATCCGTATAATATAAGTTTTATTATGGATACTAAAGCTCAAAAGTTATTTGAGAAAATGAATTTACTCAATAAGCTTTAATTTTTAAGAACTCTACCATTAACATCTTTTTAGCTAAAATATTTTATTAAATTTATCTAAGGTATTTTATGGGAACTAAGTTATTACATTATTCAAAGCTTGCTTATACTAGCTTTTGGTTCATCCCAGGGTTTATGGTTTTAGCTGCTACTATTTTATCTTTTGTTAGTATCTATATAGATATGAAGATATCTTTTGATTTTTTGGGTATTTTTGGTGTTGGTGGAGGTGATGAGTCTCGGGCTATTTTATCTACAATTGCTAGTTCTGCTATTGGGGTTGCTGGGGTTGCTTTTTCTATTACTATTGTTGTTCTTGTTCTTGCATCATCACAGTTTGGGCCAAGGCTTCTTAGAGGTTATATGAGAGATAGAGGTAATCAAATAGTTCTTGGTACATTTATCAGTACATTTATATATTGTTTGTTATTGCTCCGTTCTGTTGGTGCAGTTGAGGCGTTAAACTTTTCTATTACTATTGCTGTTATTATGTCCATGTTTAATGTTGGAATGTTTATATATTTTATTCATCATATATCATCATCTATACATGTAGATCATATTATTTCTATTGTTTATAAAGATCTTTTAGCACATATAAAGAATTTTTTACCAGAAGAGTCTACAGAGATATCTATAGATAATTTTGATGAAAACGAGGAGCAAGAAGAGTATAGTTATACTTTAGCTGTGAAATATCCTTCTAGTGGCTATTTACAAGTGATTAGTAGGAAGAGTATTTTAAATTTTACTAAGAAAAATAATTTTTTAGTTCATATTATGTACAAGCCTGGTGAGTTTATAGTAGAAAATAGCCCTCTGTTAATAATCAAATCAAATGAAGAGATACAAGAGAGTATTTCAAAAGATCTTTTGAATTATTTCATTGTAGGGAAAAGACGTATATCAGAACAAGACCCTGAGTTCGCTATTCATCAGATTGTGGAAATTGCTGTACGAGCACTTTCTCCTGGGATAAATGATCCTTTTACTGCGCTTACTTGTATTGACTGGCTTGGTTCTGTTGTATGTTTATTGACGAATAAGCAGTTTCCAGTATCTAAGATATATGATGAGGAGAGTAAGCTTAGAATGGTTTCTAAAACGTCTGATTTTAAAGGTGCTGTAAATGTAGCTTTTGATCAGATTAGACAATATGGTGTAGATAGTGTAGCTGTGAATATTCGTCTGCTTGAGACATTATCAAAAATAGCAATTTTTATTAAGGGTACTGAACAAAAAGACGTGATACAAGAACAAGCAGATATGATTCTGCGTAGTAGTGAAAAAGCAAATATAGATATCAGAGACAAAACAGATATTAAAAAGCGATATGATAGTTTTTTAAAAGAGATTAATAGTTAAAAGGAATTTTATGAAAAAGATATTTTTATTATGCGTATTTAGCCTAGTATTGTTTGCGGAGGGTAATAGTTCTATAATGCAAAATATAGAAAAGTGGTTTTTCCTTGATGATATAGTGGCTTTTCTTGAGATTTCTCTTTTTGAATACAAAGGGAATAGCTTTACCTTATGGTCAATATCAAAAATAATAATAATATTTTTGATTGGTTTCTTTGCTGGATGGTTGTTTAAGTTCAAAATAATTAAGTCAGATAGAATTGGAAGAAGAATATCTTCCTCGACTAGAACACTAGTTGCTAATCTTGGATATTATATTATAATATTTTGGACATTTATGATAGCACTTAAGGCAATGGGACTTAGTCTTTCATCTCTTACTGTTGTTGCAGGTGCATTATCTGTTGGGATTGGTTTTGGTCTTCAGAATATTGTTTCGAACTTCATCTCAGGTATTATCCTCATGTTTGAAAAATCTATACAAGTAGGACATTACCTTGAACTTGATAATGGAGTAAGGGGGATTGTCTCTGATATTAAGATGCGAGCTACATTAATTACAACTAAAGATAATGTAGATATTCTTGTACCAAACTCTGAATTTATACAAAAAAGTGTTACAAACATGACTTTAGGAGATAGTACTATGAGGGTACATATTCCTTTTGGTGTGGCCTATGGGACTGATATGGATTTTGTAAAAAAAGTGATTTTTGAAGGGATAGATAATAATGACTCTTTACCTCATATCAAAAAGAGTAGTATAAGAAAAACAGATGTATGGATGGTTGGTATGAATAGTAGTTCTGTTGATTTCGAATTGGTTGTTTGGGTTAAAGATGATGATACAAAATCTACAGGTAGTACAAAGTCGACTTATCTTATGGCTGTGTACAAGATACTGGTAAATAATAAAATAACTATACCTTTTCCTCAGTTAGACTTAAATGTCAAAGAGATGCCTAAAGGAATTTAGAAATGATGAAAATATTTTTAAGTGGATTAAGTCTTATTGTTCCTGTTGGAATAATTTGCTATGTATTACTTTGGTTTTTAAATACTACGGAAAAAGTATTTAGGGATATGTTACTTACTTTTTTCCCTCATGATTTTTATATTGTAGGTATGGGTTTTGTTTTTGGAATAGTTCTTATATATCTAGTAGGTCTTTCTTTAAAATTTTGGTTTGTCAAGAAGTTGAGATACCTTGTTGAAGAGCTTATTGATAGGACTCCCATCCTCAGTAGTTTATATGGTGGTATGAAAGATTTTTTTAGGTTTTTTTCAAATCTAAAAAATAAAGATAGAAAAATAGTAGTAATAGTGAACTTTAAAAACATAGAAACAAAAATGGTAGGTTTTGTGACACTTGAAACACTTAATAGCTTTGATAGTCTCGATTTAAAAGATTCTGTTATGGTATATTTACAAATGAGCTATCAAATGGGTGGATATTCAATAGTTGTGCCTAAGAGTAGTATCACTCATATAGATCTGGGTATAGAAGAGGCTTTTAGACTTGTGATGACAGCTGGTATATCTATGGATGAAGAAAAGGAATAATTAATCCATATTTATATATTGAGGTTATCTGATTTGTTACTTGATACTATGAGCACTACTAAAAGCCCATTGGATATTAAATCCACCTAATCTTCCTGTCACATCTAGGCATTCTCCTATGAAGTATAAATTTTTTTGAAGTTTACTTTCCATATTAAACCCTATTTCTTTTGTGTCAATTCCGCCTTTTGTTACTTCTGCTTTTTTGTATCCAAATGTTCCTGCTGGTGAGAGCTTATAGTTTTTAAGTAGGCTTAGTTTTTCTTTTTGTTCAGATGAGAGGGTGTTTATAGGTTTATTTGGTAGTCCTATATGCTCTAAGAATGCTGTTACAAATCTTTTTGGAAGATTTATCGTACTACCTATGCTTTTGTTTGACGATGTGAATAGTTGTTTTGTGGATTTTTTAGGTAGGAAGTCTATAGTTATATGACCCTTTTGCCAAAAAAGTGAAGTGTTTAGTATACTTGGACCACTTATTCCTTTGTGCGTAAAGAGTAGATCAAATTCAAACTTTTTGTCTAAGACATTTATTTTTACAGGTAAACTTATACCACTAAGTTCTTTCATCCAAAACTCATCTTTTTGAACTGTTAGTCCTACAAGTGCTGGAGTTGTTTTGTTTATTGTATGTCCAAAACAGTCAGCTATTTTGTATGCTATATCACTTACCCCTACTTGTGGATAGCTTAGTGCTCCACTTGCTACAATAAGTTTTTTTGTGACAAACTTGCCTTTATTGGTGGTAACTTCATATTTATTGTTCATATAGTTTACATCTTTTACTTCTGTATTGTATTTGATGGTGCTGTTTTTATTGATATGAAGTAGGTAGCCTATAAGCTCGGTTGATGATTTAGGGCAAAAGTATTGTGAGTCTTTTTTAATTGTAGGTATTAGCCCATAGTCTTTAAGGTTATGAATTAGCTCTTTATTAGTATAATTTTTTAGAATTTGAGATATGAATTTATCATTTCCAAGATAATCATTACAAGAGATATTTTTATTTGTGATGTTACACTTGCCTCCACCTGATATTTTGACTTTAGAAGCTGGAGTTGGACTAAGTTCAAGTATACAGCTGTTTTTAAGTCTGCTTCCAGCCATAAGACCAGCCGCACCAGCTCCTATTATGATAAATTCAAAAGAGTTTGTATTCATTATTTACTTTATATATTGAGATCTCTATTAACGTCAAAGGACATCTTACTAAATATATAGTATGATTTCGCCTTTTGATAAAAATATTATAGGTGTAGAAGTGAAAATGATATCTAATTTTAAATGTTCGAACAATGCTCTACTTGATTCTTTGGCTATAGGCATGTCAGTAATATGTGCTATTCATTGTTTGTTGACACCTCTTTTGGTGACACTATCACCTCTTTTGGCTACGACTTTTTGGATTAATGAGAACTTTCATTTGTGGATGATTTTATTAGTAATACCTACAACTAGTATAGCTATTTTTTTGGGTTGTAGAAAACACAAAGACAGATGGGTAGTTATTTTGAGTTTTACTGGCTTATTGATCTTGGTTTCGGTAGCACTTTTCGAGTGGTTTACTTTTTCTAATGTGGAGATTCATTGTTCTTCTTGTGCTGGTGGTATTAAAAACAGTACTATTCTTAATATATTTGGCGCAATTTGTATAACTCTTGCACATACTAGAAACTATATTCTTTGTCGAAAAAGTAGTTGTTGTCATTGATCTTAAAATGCATTTTTGAGAATATCAAGATGCATTTTAGTTAGATTATGTTCTTTCCAGTTTATAGTTGGGATAGTATGGCTTTTAATATCTAGTTTTTGTAGAAGACTTGGTAGTTCGCTATACTGTTTTGATATCAAAGATAGTGCGATATTTACCTCTTCATAAGTACCCACACACTCAAAAGGTTTTATTTCACCATTTCCCATTAAGTTTTTAAGCATATCTTTTAATGAGTCATCTTCAAGCATATTCACACCAAATATATTTATCATAGCTTTAGTATCAAGGTATGCATGAAGCATCACAAAGGTAAACAAACATTTTGGACATTTTGTACACCAAACACCCCTTTTGCTTCCTACATTACAGCTAAGAAATATATCGTGAAAGTATCTATATTTACTAAATAACTTTGCGATATGGAGTTCATGAAGAGGTCTTAAGAAGCTAAAATACTCTATATCATCTGTAAGATATTTTTTATAATAAGACCTAAAATCATTTTCATACTCAATAGATTTTGAGTATTGATGATTTATTTTGATGTTATTGAATATTATATTTTCTTCATTTGCACTTGATTCGTTTGATAGGGGAATATATTTGAGATTATATATACTTGCTGTTAGTAGTGATATGAATGACAGTATAGAAGAAAATGGTACATGACCGTTTAAAAATTCTTGTTTATTTAGTTCTATTATCTGTGGGTCAAGTACTCTTTTCATTTTGATGTTTTTTAGAGATGAATTTGCCATTATTTTACGTGTGGGTTCTATTGGGTTCATTGCAAAGAGGTAGCTACTATCATCTTTTAGTAACTCGTATGTGACACAAGAATCTTTGCCTCCACCTATTGGTATTAGGTTGGCTTCTTTTGTTTTTATATCTACTTTGGGTAGTGTTGACAGATCTTTAGTACAAGTGATATTTACAAAATCATCTAAAGAAACAAGTATTTTGTTTATATATATAAATTCACCAAGACCATTTAGAAATAGCTTTTTAAACCAGTTTTGCTGATCTTCGTCTATATTCCCACATTCTATTTTAAGTTCTTTTGAGCAGGTTAATTTCCAGTAACTTATACTTTCGACTAATCCTATATGAAATATTATGTTTTCAAGAGTTTTGATATCAGTTTTAGGAATATTTTGCCACGATAAATTATGAATAAATTTATAATCGCCAAAAGAATAATGAAATTTTAGGTTTAGGTTGTCATCTTTATAATTGATTTCATATTTTTTATATGTGAATATGGGATATTTTTGTCTTAAGTTATTAAATTGTTTCATAGTTTATTGTGAATTATCTTTCCTAATTTGTTACTGGGTAGTATATAGTTTTAACTTGAAGTAATATACACTTTGAGTTAAAGTAAGATGCATAATTCCACCTAATTAGCTTAGTGTTTATATGAACTTTATGTTATCCTATTTTTTTATAAATATTAAATAGATTTAAGGACTGATTATGAATAAATTGTTTGTTACTTTTGGATACACTGGAATGTTTCCTAAAGCTCCTGGTACTGTGGGCAGTATAGCTGGAGCACTAGTAGCTTTACCTATAGTGTATTTTCTTGGAGAGCAAGGTCAATCAACACTATTCTTACTAGCAATACTACTTACAATCATAGCTATCAAACCTATAGATACGTATGCAAAGTCAGTAAATAGACATGACCCTAAAGAAGTTGTTATTGATGAGGTGGCTGGTATATTTATAGCGTTGTCTCTTAGTTGCAATACTATTAGTCAATTTGTTTTATCATTTGTATTTTTTAGAATTTTAGATATTGCTAAACCATCAATTATAGGGTACTGTGATAGGAATGTCAAAGGTGGTCTGGGTGTAATGTTAGATGATATATTTGCAGGTGTTTTTGCAGGACTGCTTAGCTTGGCTGTTTATTTTATAGCTTCAAGTTTTGGTGTTTCATTACCTTGATATCAAAATAAATTACATATTATGTTTTTTGTTTTGGTAAAATCTAATTTTTAAGTTATATAATCCACCATAATTAATAAAGATTAAGGAAAAGTTTATGAAATATGCTAGTAATGTATTAGACCTTGTGGGTAATACTCCTTGTGTTAGACTTAATGCTATATCAGATGAATATAATTGTGAAGTGTTTGGTAAGTGCGAATTTTTAAATCCTACTCATTCTGTAAAAGATAGAATAGCTCTTTCTATGATTGAAGATGGTATTAATAGTGGAAAAATAAATGAAAATACAACAATAATAGAACCAACAAGTGGTAACACAGGAATTGGTCTAGCTATGATATGTGCAACAAAAAAATTAAAACTCATACTCACTATGCCTGAATCTATGAGTATAGAAAGAAGAAAGCTTTTGGGGGCTTTTGGTGCAAAGATAGTGCTTACTCAAGGTAAGCTTGGGATGAAAGGCGCAATTTCTAAAGCCAAAGACCTTATATCTCAAACAGATAATTCGTTTTGTCCATCTCAATTTGAAAATCCAGCAAATCCAAGAATTCATGAAGAAACAACAGCAGTTGAAATCATCAACGATTTGGGTGAGGATGTAGATATAGTAATAGCTGGAGTAGGAACTGGAGGAACACTTTCAGGGATCGCAAAAGTATTAAAAGAAAAAAATCCAAATGTAATTATAGTAGCAGTTGAGCCATCTGATTCAAGCGTGATATCAGGAGGCACTCCAGGCCCTCATAAGATTCAAGGAATAGGTGCAGGGTTTATCCCAAAAAATCTAAATGTGGGATTAGTTGATAAAATAGTAGTTGTAGATAATGAAGATGCCTTTGCAATGGCTAAGAAACTTACAAAAACTGAAGGATTACTTATAGGTATTTCAGCAGGTGCAAATGTATATGCTACTGAATTAATGGCTAAAGAAAATCCAAATAAGAAAATAGTTACTATTCTTTGTGATACAGGTGAGAGATACCTTAGTACTGGATTGTTTGATTAGTCTTATGAAAATATTATTTTATACATTTTTAATAACTGTTAGTTTATTCGCATTAGAAGTAAATAAAGTTATCGCGTCAGTTGATAATGAAGCAATAACTTCTTATGATATAAATAAACTAAGTAGCCAATTATCAAAAAAACAAAAGATAGATTCTATTATTCAACAAAAAATAGAAAAAATATTAGTTGAAAAATATGACATAAAAGTTTCAGATGCACAGATTGATGAATATATAAAAGGTGTAGCCAAAAGCAATGGGATATCATCTGCACAGTACATGAGAAATATCGCTAATAAAGGTATAACTCGTTCAAGTGCATATAGTGATTTTAGAATGATGTTAATTAAAAAGAACCTTTATCAGCAAATCGTGCAGATGAACCATAATGTGAAAGAAAAAGATATAAAAGACTATTATGAAAATAATAAAAATCTTTTTACTATGCCATCAAAAATATCAGTTAGAGTTTACTCATCAACTGACAGACAAGAACTTGTAAGACAAACTCAAACTCCAATGTTTATGAGTAAAAAAATAATGATAAGTGATGAGGTTGTAGAAAAGTCAGATGAAACAGCAAAGCTATTTAATTTTTTATTAAGAGTTCAAGAAAATTCATTTTCTCCTATTATTAAACTAGGTGATTTTAAAACATTTTATGTTAATAGTAAAAGTGGTCAAGACTATGTAGCATTCGAACAAGTTCAAGATGTAGTATTACAAAAAGTAATAGAGAGTAAAAAAATACAAATTTTGGATAATTTTTTCCAAAACTATAGAAAAACATTAAATATACAATATAAGGAAAATTAATATATGAAGATAGTAGTAATCCAAGGTCCAAACTTAAATATGTTAGGACATAGAGAAAATAATATATATGGAAATATGAAACTTGAAGACATCCATAAACAAATGGAAATGACGGCTTCTCAAAACAATTGTGAAATAGAGTTTTTTCAATCTAATCTTGAAGGTGAGATAATAGACCGTATTCAAGAGTGTGTAGGTACTGCTGATGGTATTATTATTAATCCTGCAGCTTATACTCATACATCTATTGCTATTGCTGATGCGTTAAGTGCTGTAAACTTACCTGCAGTGGAAGTACATATTAGTAATATTTATAAAAGAGAAGAGTTCAGACAAAAAAGCTTAATTGCTAAAGTAGCATATGGTCAAATCACTGGGTTTGGTGTGTTTGGATATCATTTATCAATGGTAGCAATGCTTCAACTTCTAAATGAACTCAAAGCGATGAAAGAACAACAAGCAAAACAAGTTCAAGAAGAGAAAAAGTAACTTTTTATGAATCTTATATTTACCAATGAAAATGCTATAAAGTATGAGTGTGGGTATACCTGTGACAATGCAGTATTACTTATGCTTGGTGGGGAAAAGACATTTATTACTGATAGTAGATATGAGAGTGATGCAAAAGAAAAGTTAAATAATACAAAGCTTTTAATAACTAGAGATTTGCTCGGTGTAGCTATAGAAGAATTAAATAGTTCAAAGATAAAAACACTTGAATATAATCCTCATGAACTAAGTGCATATCAGTATCAAGCAATCAAAAGCAAAACAGATATAGACTTGATAGCTAAAAATGGGCTTTCTCAAAAAAGAAGAATTATTAAAAGTTATACAGAATTAGAGTACTTACAAGAATCTATTGATCTTAATGCAAAAGCTTTTAATACTTTTGCTAAATTCATTAAAACCTATTTAAATAACAATAAAATATTAAGTGAAAAAGAGCTTTTCTTTCATGCAAAAAACATACTTTCTTATAATGGTAAATATGACCTTAGTTTTGATCCTATAACTGCTATAAAAGAAAACTCAGCTCTGCCACATGCTCATCCCACACATATAGAGTATAGTACTGATGATATATTACTCTTTGATGCGGGGATTAAGTATAAAGGATACTGTAGTGATAGAACAAGAACTACAAGTATTAATAATGATATGAACTTTGATAAATATAATCAAAAGTTCAAAGATTCCTTAGAGCAAAAAGTATATGACACAGTATTAAAAGCACAAGAAAACGCTATGAAAGTGGCTACCGTTGGTGCAAAAGCAAGTGATATAGACAAAGCTGCTCGTGATACCATAGACAAAGCTGGATTTGGCAAATACTTCATTCACTCAACAGGACATGGTGTAGGACTTGATATCCATGAACTTCCTGTGATATCTACAAATAGTGATACGATTATAGAAGAAAATATGGCATTTACTATTGAACCAGGTATTTATTTACCAAAAGAAAATGGTAAAAAAAGTTTTGGTGTGAGAATAGAAGATATTGTGATTACTTAATTAGAGGTTTGAATTAGTTTGACAGTATATTCTCTCATCTGAGATTTCAAATAATCTAATATCTGATTTTTTGTTTGAGCATCATTTTCTTTACAAGAACATTTTAAAAATAGTTTTAGGTTTTCTATATCTATTTTGAATATTAATTTTGGGTTAAACGCAATCATTCTATCTATTTCAAAGATTAATGTATCAAGGTTAATATCGTTTTTTAGTCTTAATTCAATATACTCTTCAACCATATCCTGAAGCATTTTAGATCTTTTATCATTTTTGTATGTTTTGCTAGTAATGTTTTTTAATATGTCTTTCTCGCAACTTGAGAAGTCTTTATTCGAAATAATCATCATAGTTAATAGTTTTGCTCTAAATTCTATTTGAGTTTTGTTTTTTAGAGTTATTTCTCTATATATTGATTTAACAATTTTTTTGAGATTATCTTTAAATGTCATTTTTATCCTTGTATATGATGTAATAGTACCATCCCTAACTTTGAATAAATTTGTGTGTTCTTGCTAGATGTTAGTACCTTGATTAAGGTACTATTTATACTTATCTTGCCATAATGCATATTCTAAAATATAACCATAAGGAGACAAATTGGATAATATAGTATTTTTATATCCTGGTCAAGGTAGCCAAAAAATTGGTATGGCTAAAGACTTTTATGACTCATCAACTAAAGCAAAAGAGATTATTCAAAATGCAAGTGATAGAGTTAAAGTAGATTTTAAAAAATTAATGTTTGAAGAAAATGACGATTTATCAAAAACACAGTTCACTCAACCTGCTATATTCTTATCTTCTGTAATAGCAAATACACTTTTTAACGAGGCTTGTAGTGTTACTCCTGATATCACACTTGGTCACTCTTTGGGTGAGTTCTCAGCTATTTTTGGGGCAGGTGCACTTGATATGTATGATGGAGTTGAATTGGTTCAAAAAAGAGGGCTTCTTATGCAAGAAGACTGTAGTACTATTGAAGCTGGTATGATGGTTCTTGTAGGGTTAAGTGACGAAAAAGTTGAAGAAATATGTATCAAAAGTGCTAAAGATGTATATCCAGCAAACTATAATAGTGATGGTCAAATAGTTGTAGCTGGAATTAAAAATGATTTAATATCTATGCAAGATACTTTTAAAGATGCTGGGGCAAAAAGAGTTATACTACTTGATATGTCAGTAGCAAGTCATTGTCCTTTGCTTGCGAACGCAGCAACTAGTCTTAAAACTTATTTAGACAAATATATAAAAAACAGTTTTAAGTGTGACGTAATATCAAACGTAACAGCAGAGGGCTATAATACAAAAGATGAAGCTATAAGTCTTCTTGTAGCTCAGCTAACAAATCCTGTAAAGTATAAACATTCAATTCAAAACATAGATAGTAATGTAAAAACTTATATTGAATTTGGTGGAAGTGTACTAAAAGGATTAAATAGAAAAACAGCTAAAAATCCAACTATTAGCGTAACAGATATGGCAAGTCTTGAAGATGCTGTAAAAACTTTTTCTTAAGGCAAAATTTGAATATATCTTTATGTCAAATCTCACCCAAGCTTTCTCGTAAGAATATTCAAGCTCATATGGAATATATTGACAAAGCAGTAGCAGATAATCAAGAGATTGTCTGTTTCCCTGAGCTATCTTTAAATGGATATAATCTACAAGACGCAGTAAGAGAAAACTTCTTTGATGACTTAAAAGAACTTGTAAATAAATCTACAGATATAGATATTGTTTTGGGGTGTGTTTTAAAAGATAAGTCCAAATACTATAATTCAGCTCTTTATCTTTCACATGGCAAGATAGTTCATATTCATAACAAAAATATCTTACCAAATTACGGAATGTTTGAAGAGCAAAGATTTTTTGATGCAGGAGACGAAGTACAAACATTTGATACAAAGTTTGGCTTATCTATGATGCTTATTTGTGAAGATGTATGGGATAAGAGTATTCTTGCACAAGTAAGAAATAGTGATGTTAAAAACTTATTTATACTTTCAGCATCTCCTACAAGAGGATTTTTGAGTACTGGACTTGAGATAGAAGATAAGTGGGATGAAATAGTAAAAGATATATCAAAAAACAAAAGAGTCATTTATATAAATAGAGTTGGCTTTGAAGATGGTCTGGGATTTTGGGGTGGAAGTAGAATATATGAAGATACAAAACTAATAAAAAAGTTAGACTTATTCGAAGAGTTGTACGAAAATATATCTTTGTAGTAAAGACTCTTAAGATGTCTGTATTGCTTTATATGGTATAATTCCGACTTTAAAAATGGAGTCAAAATGAAAAAAATATTAATAACAATACTAGTACTTAGTTCTTGTGTTTTTGCAAGTGCTGATTTGTACAAAAGATGTATAGCGTGTCATGGTGTTAACGGTGAGAAAAAGGCTATGAATGCTTCACCTGTAATACAAGGGTATGATGAGAATAAAACTATAAGTACACTAAAAGGTTACAAAGATGGTACTTATGGTGGGAAGATGAAGATGCTTATGAAAGGTCAAGTTGCAAGTCTTAGTGATGAAGATATAAAGTCTCTTGCAAGTTATATCAAAACACTAAAGTAATATTTTTATGAAGTTTCTTTATCATGAGGAAGCTGGTAATGAAGATGTAATCGTCTCTGGCGAAAAACTTTCACACTTAAAAGTAAGAAGAGTGTTTCTAAATGATACTCTTCTTCTTAGAAATCTAAAAGATGCTAAAGAGTATGTATATATCATTACTCATATCAGTAAAAAAGAGATATCTCTTAGCCTTGATTGTAAACTTCCTCTTGAAGAGGAGAATAAAAAACTTCATATATATTGGTCTATAATAGATCCAAAAGAGATAGAAAAAACACTTCCTTTACTTAATGAAATAGGTGTTAGTGATATTACATTCTTTTATGCTTCAAGATCACAAAGAAATTTTAAACTTAATTTAGACAAACTTAATAAAATACTTATTAGTTCATCACAGCAATGTGGCAGAAATAGTATTATAAATATAGACTTTTCAGATTCTATTGATAGTATCATAGATGAAGATTTTGTAGTGATAGATTTTAGTGAACAAAAACTATCATTTGAAGTATCAAATATACATAGTGTTTTAGTTGGTCCAGAAGGTGGATTTACTGATGTTGAGAGAGAACTACTTAAGAATAAAACTACTTTAGGATTAAATACAAATAATATCCTAAGAAGTAGAACAACAGTCGTTTGTGTATCATCTAAAATACTACTTTAGGGAGTATTATGCCAGAAGATAATTTAAGGCAAATTCAGAAGATTTTAAATTATAAATTCAAAAATATTGATTTACTAATTCAAGCACTCACTCATAAAAGTTACAAAAAACCTTATAATTATGAAAGATTAGAGTTCTTAGGTGACGCTGTACTTGATCTTATTATTGGAGAATATCTGTATCTTAAATTTCAAGATATTGATGAGGGGTATCTCTCAAAACTTAGAGCCGCACTTGTGAGTAAAGACGGCTTTACCAAGCTTGCTTATGAGTTAGATTTACATAAGTTTATATTGCTCTCAGACGCTGAGATTGCGAATAAGGGTAGACATAAGCCTTCTTTATTGTCATCTGTGTATGAATCTGTTATGGGAGCACTTTATCTTGATGCAGGACTAGAAAAAGTCAAAGAACTAACTCTTGAAGTACTTGATCAAACATACTCTTCAATTGATTTAGCCAGTCTTTCAAGTGATTATAAAACTAAGCTTCAAGAAATAACTCAAGCTGAATTTGGAGTAATTCCTGATTATAAAGTAACAAAAGAAGACGGACCTGATCATAAAAAAAGCTTTGAAATAACTCTTTATATACATGATAAAAATATCGCTGTAGGTTATGGTAATAGTAAAAAACAAGCTCAACAAAGTGCAGCAAAAAAAGCACTTCAAAGAGTAACAAAAGGTATCTTATGACAAATAGCTTTGGTACAAGGTTTTCATTCACAACATTTGGTGAGTCTCATGGAAGAGCAGTCGGATGTATAGTAGACGGTACACCCGCAGGTGTAAAAATAAGTGTAAACGACATACAAAAAGAACTAAACAAAAGAAAGCCAGGAGGAAGATACTCAACTCCTAGGAAAGAAGATGACAAGGTAGAAATTCTAAGTGGAGTATTCTTTGAAAATAGTGATGATGAATACGGAATAACAACAGGCACTCCAATATCTTTAGTGATATTTAACCAAAATCAAAAGAGCAAAGACTATAGTGAAATTAAAGATATCTTTAGACCAGGTCATGCAGATTTTACATATCTAAACAAATACGGTGTAAGAGACTATAAGGGTGGTGGGCGAAGTAGTGCAAGAGAAACAGCAGCTAGGGTTGCTGCTGGAGCAGTGGCAAAAAAGGTCTTAGAAGAGCTTAATATAGAAGTACTAAGTGGTATAAAATCTGTAGGTAAACTTGAAGCTACAACGCACGATTTTGAGTATGCTAAGACAAGTGAAATATATTCTCTTGATAAAAATATAGAAGAAGAACAAAAAAACTTAATAAAGAAAACTCAAGCAGATAAAGATTCTATTGGAGGCTCAACTCTAGTAAAAATCAAAAATGCTCCTATAGGTCTAGGTGAACCAATATATTATAAATTAGATAATATATTAGCCTCAGCAATGATGAGTATAAATGCAGTAAAAGCTGTAGAAATTGGGAACGGAGAACTAAGCTCAAGATTAAAAGGCTCAGTAAATAACGACGGAATAACTCCTAAGGGATTTATCACTAATAATAGTGGAGGTATACTTGGAGGTATTAGTAACGGCGAAGATATAGATGTAACAATATACTTCAAGCCTACACCATCAATATTTTTACCACAAAAAAGTATAAATACTAATAACGAACCAGTTGATCTTAATATAAAAGGTAGACATGATCCTTGTGTTGCTATAAGAGGAAGTATCGTGTGCGAAGCAATGGCTAGAGTTGTAGTTCTTGATATGATGCTTATGAATATGGGGAGAAGAATAGAGGACTTTAAAAAAGTTTATAATTGAGACCTCTAAATTGAAAATACTTTTTAAAATATGGGGCTAGATTATTACCGCACCAATTAAATATAGCAATTTAAATTGAACAAGAGTACTATTTTTAGGGCATCATAGAAAAAATATTTTCTATATTTTAGTAGTGGAGTAATAACTTAACTTACCAATGTTGAATTAAAGGGGGGGCGGGGTAAAGTTCCTCCTAATCTCTTTGTCACTCTAAATTCTTTTTTTCACATCTACAAGAGCTAAAAAGAGTGTATCAAATAAATTTATAAAAATAAGGACTGTCTGAATAATAGTGATATTGCTGGGAGCAATGTTACTATTATGAGTTCCGCAATTGATTTATTTGATATACTCTTTTTAGGCATTTATTTGTACTCAAATAAACTCTGAAGCCGTGATTGTTTTTATTTTACTTTTTTGCAATCAAAAAGTAATGAATTTGTTTCTTTTTAAAAGAAAGATATGAAAAATAGAGATTATTTTAATAGAAAAAATATATGAATTATTACAGATGAATAAAATTTAAAATGAAAAAAAAGGGGTTTATACTTGAAAATACTCTTACTAGAAGATGATGTAATACTAAATGAGCTATTAGCAGAATTTTTGTTCGATCTTGGCTATGAGGTAGAAGTTTTTTTTGATGGTATAAATGCACAAAATAGTTTATATGAGAATAGTTATGACTTATTAATACTTGATGTGAATGTTCCAAGCATTAGTGGGTTTGAAATAGTCAAAAAACTTAGGTTTGATAATATAAAAACACCTTGTATCTTTGTAACCTCTCTTGATGATACAGCTAGTGTTGTTGAAGGTTTTAAGAGTGGTGGTGATGAGTATATAAAAAAACCCTTTGACTTTGATGAGTTTAAAATCCGTCTTGAAAACATAAAAAATAGATTTGGGATAGATACAAAAATCAAACTAGGCACAAATGCTTATTTTGATACTACTACAAACTCACTATATATAGATAATGAAAAGATACAACTTTCAAGTAAAATATCACAGATACTTCATCTTTTAATTCAAAATAGTAACTCTTTGGTGAGTTATGAAATGATGTATAATAGTATATGGTTAAATGAAGAAATACCAACAAGTTCAACAATAAGAACTTATATAAAAGAGCTAAGAAAATATCTAAAAGATAAAATACAAACAATAAAAGGAGAAGGTTATATTTACAAGAAATGAGAAAAAAGCATTTTTTAGCTTTGTATTTATCTATATATCTTCTTTGTTTGTCTTATTAGTGATAATTGCGTCACTTTTTTATTCATTACAATATAAGCTGGTTTATACAAAAAGCTCGTCTGATATGCAAAACTTTGCTAATACTCTATCTAGTGATATTGTGCAAACTCATATGTATGGAAATGGACTTGATAGCATTAATCTCAAAAATTTCAAAAAGTATAATTTTGTCTTATATGATAAAAGCAAAAGTATATATGGCAAACATTTAGATATCAAACTTACTAATGGAGTTTATGAATATAGTGGAAGTTTACTTTATATTACAAATAACACATTTGGGCATTTGGGTATTGAGTATCTTGTTGTTATTGATAGTAACTTTAGTACTGCTTTAGATGATGTCCTAAACAAAATACTTTTAGTTTTCTCTTTAATATTTTTGATAATTTGCATCGTAGGTGTAATATTGGGATATATTTTTGTCAAACCAATAAAAATCCAAAGGTTAAAGATAGATAAGTTTATCAAAGATACTACTCATGAGCTAAATACTCCTATATCAGCGGTACTCTTATGTGTAGATTCTAAGCTAACTCAAAAAAACCTAGAAAGACTTAAGCTAAGTGCAAAAAGAGTATCAGATATATATAAAGATCTTACTTATATATCTTTTGGGGATGTATATAAGCCTAATATTCAAAAGCAAAACTTAAAAGAAATACTTGAAGAGGAGTGTAAGTTTTTTGAGATTTTAGCTGATAAAAAAAACATGAAATTAGAGCTCAGTATTAATGAGTGTTTTTTGAATATTGATAAAGAAGACTTTAAAAGACTAAGTAATAATTTAATATCAAATGCTATAAAGTATGGAAATACTCATATAAAGATAGGGCTAACAAAAGAGTATTTTTGTGTAAGTGATGATGGTATAGGAATATCTAAAAGTAAAGATATTTTTAATAGATATACTAGAGCATCATCTATTGGTGGAGGTTTTGGTATAGGTTTAGATATTGTTCAAAACATCGTAAAAAGATATAACTTCAAAATCAAAATAAACTCCACAAAAAATATAGGTTCAACTATAAAAATAATCTTCTAAGACTACACGAACACTACACGCTCCTTATGTTAATATTTTGATATAAGGAGGTTTTCATGAAAACTATATTTTTAATGTGTGTTTGCTCTTTTGTATTATTATCTCGTCCTGTATCATATCCTGGTGGGACTACTGTGATGATACAAAATGATAGTAAACAAAATAGAATTCACATACACTACTCACCAACACAGAAGTACTCTATAGGTATTTATGATGAGTATGTTAGAGATTTGAAGTCCCATAATATTGGACTACAATATAATAGACTCTTAAATAGAAAAAATAGTAAATTAACTCAAAGAAACTTTTACTTAAAATCAAAACTGGGATATTTAGAAGATGATATATTTGGCGCGTTAGGTCTAGCTTTTGATTGGGAAAGTAGAAAATATTTTATATCTTATGAGAATGAGGTGAATGTTAATGGTAGTTCAAAAGAGTTTATTCAAAAAGCTAGAGTTGGGATAGCTCCATATGTAGCTAAATATGGTTTTTTACATACTTGGATTATGTTAGAAATAGAAAATGAAGCAAAAGCAGAAGATAATATTCTAGTATCACCAATACTAAGACTATTTAAAGGTGACTATCTAGCTGAGCTTGGATTAAAAAATAAAAATATAATATTTAACTTAATAGTTAGATTTTAAAAGGAATTGTTATGAAAAAATTTATGATGTTTAGTTTATTAATGGGAAGTTTATTTGCTTCGAGTATTGTTGCAAATGTAGAGGGAATGGTATGTGACTTTTGTGCTAGAGGACTTGAAAAAGTATTTTCAAAACAAGATGAAGTAGCGAGTATAAAAGTCAGTTTAGAAAAAAGTATAGTAGAAATATACTTTAAAGAGGGTAAAGCACTTGATGATAAAACTATCACTAAACTTATCTTAGGTAATGGTATATCTGTTAATAGTATAGATAGAAACGACTCAAAATAAGGATTTGATGTGAAAAGATTAGTAGACTTTTTGTCTCTTTTTAGCTCAACAGGGACACTTTTTTGTTGTGCTTTACCTGCTTTGTTTGTGAGTCTTGGTGCTGGAGCTGTTTTTGCATCTCTAGTATCGAGTTTTCCATTTCTAATCACTTTGTCTGAATATAAAGTTGTACTTTTTGTAGTTGCTGGTATTATGATATTAGTATCTGGTTATCTAGAGTTTTTCTATAATAAGAGTTGTCCAATAGATAAGAAAGAGGCTTGCAGTAGTGGTAAGAAATTCAGTAAAATCATTTTTTATATATCTGTTGGTATTTATATTCTCGGGTTTAGTTTTGCTTTCATCTTACCAAAACTAATTTAGCACCTAATTCTTTGAGCATGTGCAATACCAACAGCAATTGCATCACTTACATCAAGTGGTTTTATAGGATTTTTAAGATTTAACATTTTTCTCACCATAAATTCAACTTGTTCTTTTGTGGCTTTGCCATTTCCTGTTACTGCTTTTTTCACTTGGAGTGGAGTGTATTCAGCGAAGTTTCCAAATTCTTGAAGTATTTTTAGGCTTAGAGCACCTCTAAACTGTGCTAGTTTCAGTACTGTTTTGGGATTAAATGCGAAGAATATATCTTCTATTGCTACTTCATCTATGGTTTTGTCTTTGATGATTAGGTCAATTCCTTCTACTACTTCAATGATTTGTTGTTGTAAGGTGGATTGTTTGATTTTTATCACACCAGCTTCAAGTAGTGTTATTTTGGAGTTTAGTTTTTTTAGTATTGCGTAACCACAGTTTTTTGTTCCTGGGTCAATACTGAGTATATTCATAAGAGGTTGAGCCCACAAAAAAGTGGGCTGCTATTATATTTAGAAGCTATAAGAAAGTTTTACAATAGTTTTTGTATCTGTTTTTTCTGTATCAGGAACTGGTAATGCGTCATAATCAACATTAATTTCAGCATTCAAAGATAAGTTTGTACTTAATCTATATTTAACACCAGCAATTGATTTTACTTCATAATCGTCTGAAATATCATCAAGGTTTTGCCAGCTTGATACTGACGCATAGAAATCACTAGTTTCGCTTAATTTATTTGTATAGTTAATTGATTCGTTTAATGCACCATAACTACTTGAACCTAAATCATTTGTGAAATGATCGTGATTATATGAAAGACCTATTTTGATATCAAGTTTTTGAGTTTCGTCTTCTAGCAGTATTTTACCTACACCAAGTCCAGCTGTGTATCTACCTTCAAACCCTCTAAATCTATCTTTTTCCCAGCCTAGTTTTGCATATCCTAACCATCCGTTTGAAATTTCTTCTTCAACGTTTAGGTTTGCAAAATAGTTTTCAGCTGTAGTTTCGCCTTCAGCTTTAGAAGAGAAAGTACCAATGTCAAAAGTGTAGTCAATATCACTAAAGCTATTTTTAAGAATATATTTAGCATTTAGATTAGTAGTTTTTGTATTTCCATTTGTATTTACAAATCCTACTTCAAGGTTTTGTTCTGCTGCATTTAACAGCATAGCTGTACAAGCAGATATTAATAGCATTTTTTTCATTTTTATCCTCTTTTAATTTAGTATGATTCTGGGATTTTACTATTTTAAGATTAATAATAAAATTCATGTTATTACTAAAGAATTTCACTAATTGTCATCTACTTATTTTGTTTTGCTAAAATATGCATAAAATTTAGTGAGATATTCAAGGATAAAGATTGACCGTTTTTGGTAAACAAATATTTATGTATACAGTAGATAAATTCCCTGAAAGAATAAAGAGTGTATATCTATCAAAAGAGATTGATAAAAAGCTTTTTGGTAAGATAACTAGACTTAATGTGCCTATTGTAAAACTTGATAATAAAAAAGCTCAAGCAATGTCAAAAGGTGGTAATCATCAAGGATATTTTTTAGAGATCGAACCTATAATAGAAGTTCCTTTAGATACTAAAGCACCTTTAGTTTTAGTTCTTTATAAGGTTACAGATGTTGGTAATATAGGCGCAATTGTAAGAAGTGCTTATGCCTTTGGGGTATCACAAATAGTAATTACAGGTATCAGTGCGATGAACTTGGGTGCTATTGTAAGAACTAGTAGTGGCGCTCTTATGGACATGCCTATATGTATTTATGAAGACTCTTTTGCGCTTATGAATGAGCTCAAAATCTCTGAGTATGATATTCTTGGACTTGATATGGGTGGAGAGAATATAGGTAATATGAAGTTAAAAGATACAAAAAGAGCAATAATTGTAGGTAGCGAAGCTGAGGGAGTTCCTCAGAAGTTTTTAAAAAAATGTACGAGTGTAGTTTCAATACCAATGAAAAGAAAATTTGATTCTTTAAATGTGAGTGTAGCTACAGGTATTATACTTCAAAGGATAGTAAATGATTAAAGATGATGCAGGCATAGAAAAATTAAAAGAGATAGGTGTAGACAAAATAGCTAATGATACTTTCATTGGTGATACAAGTATAGAGTATTTTTTAAACAAAGAGTTTGACAAACTACCACCAGTTAAAGTATATGGTTTTATTCAAATATTAGAAAAACAGTATGATGTGGATTTGTCTTATTATAGATTTGAGTATGACAAAAGTAAAAGAGAAGAAACTTCGGTTAAAGAAAACTCTACACTTCAAGCATCTCTTGATGATAACTCAAATAGTAGTTTTATGTGGATATTTTTGTTGATATTAGTAGTTGCTGGGGCAGTTTTTGCTTGGTGGTTTTTTCAAGATCCTGAGATATTAGATGTGAGTTTTGACGAGTTATTATAGGAATACAAATGAATAAGATATTATTACTTTTTTTATTAAATATTGTTTTATATAGTAGTACTATTCGTGAAAGTATATCTATATTTTTGGGTCAAAAAGATCAGCAAATAAATACTAGATTTATTAATATGATATTCAAGGATGAAAGTCGTTTTTATAAGGGACAAGATAAAGTTGATGTCAAAAAAGTCTATCAAGCATTAGAACAAAATGGCTTGATAAAAGATTTAGAACCAAGAACCTATAATATACTTTTTACGTCTACTTCATCTAAGACTAATATAGTTTTTATCAAGGTACTTTCACAGATATTTAACTCTATGGGGTTTAACAAAAGAGTACCTGTAAAGTCTAGTTTTGTAGATAACAAAATAGAGTATCAAGTAAAACTAAAACTCAAATATTTGAATTATGAAAACTTTTATAAAGAATTTTATAAGCGTGGAATAAACATAACAAACTTTTATAAGTCTGGAAATAAAATCATATGTGAGCTTGATACTTCAAATATAGAAATATCAGCTAAAAAAATTAGCTCAAACGATAGGTTAAATAGTTCATTGTTTCCGTATCTTGTAGAAGTTGAGAATTTAAATAAAATTATCATAAAAAATTCAATTCCATGGGAACCAAATGTTATTATCTATGATAGTGAATTTAATACTCTAAAGAATACTTCACAATCAAGAAGAAAAAATATGATACTTACTCTTCCAAGTAATTCAAAATATTTATATATATCAACTAAATACGATAAAACTAATTTTATTGATGGATTAACAATAGAAGTAATACAGTAGTAAAGGAAAATTGATGTTTGATGTAGAATGTAACACACTAAAAAGATTACCTGCTTATATATTTGCAATCATTGGTGAACAAAAAATGAAGCTTAGACGAGAAGGTCATGATGTAATTGATTTTTCTATGGGAAACCCGGATGGTCCAACACCAAAAAAAATAATAGATAAACTTACTGAATGTGTACAAGACCCAAAGACGCATGGCTATAGTGCTAGTAAAGGAATACTAAGTCTAAGAAAAGCCATAGGAAGATGGTACGATAAAAAATATGACGTGAAGTTTGATGTAGATAAAGAGATAATTGTAACCATGGGTTCAAAAGAGGGCTATGTTCATCTTGTTCAAGCTATAACAAACCCAGGTGATGTAGCAGTTGTTCCTTCCCCCGCATATCCTATTCATTCACGTGCTTTTGTGATAAACGGTGCAAATGTAATAAAAATGCCACTTGCTTGGGACAATGAATACTCACTTGATACTGAGAAGTTTTTTGAAGATTTAAAAAGAGCTTTTGAGAATACATTACCAAAACCAAAATATGTAGTTGTTAATTTTCCTCATAATCCTACAACTGTTACGGTTGAAAAATCTTTTTATGAAAGACTTGTAGCACTGGCTAAAAAAGAAAATTTTTATATTATTAGTGATATTGCGTATGCAGATCTCACTTTTGATGGGTATAAAACACCTTCTATCTTTGAGGTTGAGGGTGCGATTGAAGTAGCAGTGGAAAGTTTTACTCTTAGTAAGAGTTACAATATGGCAGGGTGGAGAATAGGGTTTAGTGTAGGAAACCCTAAACTAATAGGTAGTCTACAAAAAATCAAGTCTTGGCTTGATTATGGTACATTTACACCTCTTCAAGTAGCTTCGATAATGGCTCTTGATAATTGTGATGATGAGGTAAAAGAAATTACCAAGCAGTACAAAGATAGACGAGATGTACTTATAGAGAGCTTTGCAAGAGCTGGATGGGAAATTCCAAAACCAAAAGCGAGTATGTTTGTATGGGCAAAGCTTCCTGAAAAATGTCAATCAATGGGGAGTTTGGAGTTTTCAAAAGAGTTACTTCAAATTGCTCATATAGCAGTGAGCCCAGGTATTGGATTTGGTGAGCAGGGTGATGGGTATGTGAGAATTGCTCTTATTGAAAACCCAAAAAGAATAAGACAAGCTGCAGTAAATCTTAAAAACTATTTAAACAATAAATAAAAGGTACAAGAAATGTTAAAAGTAGGAATAATTGGAGTTGGTACAGTAGGAAGTAGTGTAGTAAAAATACTTCAAAATAGTAAAGACCTAATAACTTCAAAAGTCAATCAAGAAATAGTACCTGTACTTGGAGTAGTAAAAAACCTTAGTAAAAAAAGAGATATAGATATAACTCTTAGTGATAACATCGATGATATATTAAATAATGATGATATAGATATAGTAGTAGAGCTTATGGGTGGGGTAGAAGATGCTTATGAAGTAGTAAAACGTGCACTTCTTAAAGGCAAATATGTAGTAACTGCAAACAAAGCACTACTAGCTTATCATAGGTATGACCTTGAAAGTATTTCTAATAAGCACTTAGGGTATGAAGCAAGTGTTGCTGGTGGTATACCAATAGTCAAAGCTTTAAAAGAAGGTTTAAGTGCAAATAATATCAGTAGCATAAAAGGTATTATGAACGGAACTTCAAATTTCATGCTTACAAAGATGATAAAAGAAGGGTTCAAGTATGATGAAATACTTAAAATCGCTCAAGACTTAGGCTACGCAGAAGCTGATCCGACCTTTGATGTAGGAGGACATGACGCGGCACATAAGATTTTGATACTTGCTTCGATTGCTTATAACATAGATGCCAAACCTGAAGAAATATTAATCGAGGGTATAGAGAATATTACAAAAGATGAAATCAAATTTGCTAAAGAATTTGGATATGAAATCAAACTACTTGGGATTTGTAAAAAAATAGGCTCAGAAATAGATATCAGAGTTCATCCAGTATTTATTTCTTGTGATGATATGATATCAAAAGTCAACGGTGTGATGAACGCAATAACTGTAAAAGGTGATATGGTAGAAGAGAGTATGTATTATGGTCCTGGAGCTGGTGGAGACGCCACTGCGAGTGCTGTTGTAGCTGATATTATAGATATCGCAAGAGGACACAATGATTCACTTCTTGGATATACTGACAATAAGTCTACATATACATTAATGAGTAGTGATGATATTCATACAGAGTATTATGTAAGAATACATGTAGCTGATGAAATCGGAGTACTTAATCAAATCACTAAAATATTTGCATCAAAAAACATTTCTATAAGTACATTCCTGCAAAATTCAGATGAAAAAACAGCAACTTTACTTTTTTCAACTCATAAAGCAAAAGAAAAAAACATCAAAAGTGCATTAGTTGAGATAGAAAAACTTAGCTTTGTAAAAGAAAAACCATCAATGATGAGAATAGAAAAATAAAATAGTGGAACTTGAATTCTCCCCTGAGGCTAAAGAAGCACTTGAAATCATGTCAAGTAGTAGCAAGAATCTTTTTCTTACAGGACGAGCAGGTACAGGGAAATCAACTCTTTTAGAGTATTTTCGTGCGTCATCAAAAAAAAAGGTAGCTATTTTAGCTCCTACTGGAGTAGCTGCTCTTAATGTGGGTGGAGAAACTATCCACTCATTCTTTAATCTAAAACCAAATTTTGAACTTGAAGAGGTTCAAAACAAATTCAAAAAGCCCAAAAGAGAAAAGCTTTTTATCAACTTGCAGACTATAGTAATAGATGAGATATCTATGCTTCGAGCTGATATTCTTGACGCAATAGACTTGTACTTACAAAAAGCAAGAAAGACTAAAGAAGTCTTTGGTGGTGTTCAAATGATATTTATAGGAGATTTATACCAACTTCCTCCTGTAGTTCATAATGACGAAAAAGAAAAGTTTTTTTTACTATATAAAACACCGTTTTTTTTCGGCTCAGTTGCTTTTACAAAAATAGGACTAGAGTTCATTGAACTCAAAGAGATATACCGACAAAAGAATATGGATTTTATTAATATCTTAAATAATATTAGAGAAAAAACAATAAAACAACAAGACTTAGATCTTTTAAATTCTAGAGTTCAAAGTGATTTTGACGATAATGGATTTATATATTTAACTACTACAAATAAAAATGCCAAAAGTATAAACGAAGAAAAATTAAGCTCTATTGATGATGATCTATATACGTTTGAAGCTATAGTTGAAGGTGAAGTTGTCGCGAATCAATACCCTACAGAGACTGAACTTAATGTAAAAATAAACTCACAAATAATGTTTGTACAAAATGATAAAGATAGACGCTGGGTGAATGGTTCTATCGGTAAAATAATTTCTATAGATGAACGTAAAAATATTGTATTAGTAGAACTTCAAAATGGCTTTGAAGTAGAAGTGGAACCCTATACTTGGGAAATATCAAGATATATACTTGAAAATGGTGAATTTCAAAGAGATATTATTGGAGAGTTTACTCAAATGCCATTTAAGCTTGCTTGGGCTATTACTATACATAAGTCTCAAGGTAAGACGTTTGAAAAACTAGTAATTGATTTAGAACGTGGAAGTTTTGCTCATGGACAGACTTATGTAGCTTTTAGTAGGGC
>CACVAW010000033.1 GCA_902727925.1 uncultured Campylobacterales bacterium
TACTGTCTGGCTCTGCTTGTCCGCTTACTGTTATTGTTCCATTCGCTTCTGGCGTTATTGTCGGAGTTCCTGGCGCAGCTGGATCTGTAGCATCTGTATAAGGTGTAGTTGTTACTGGACTTGTATTCCCTGCAGCATCTGTCGCACTTACATTTACATCTCCACTTGGTTGTACATCTTCACTTGTTACTGGTCCATAACTTCCATTCTCATCCGCTACTACTGTAGTTGTTGTTCCGTCTGGAAATACTACTGTTACATTACTGTCTGGCTCTGCTTGTCCGCTTACTGTTATTGTTCCGTTCGCTTCTGGCGTTATTGTCGGAGTTCCTGGCGCAGATGGTGCTGTATTATCAGTGTATGGTTTAATTATTACTTGCCCTGTATTCCCTGATATATCTGTTACACTTATATTGACATCCCCACTTGTTTGTACATCTTCACTTGTTACTGGTCCATAATTCCCATTCTCATCTGCTGGTACTGTTTGAGTACTTCCATCTGGGAATACTACTGTCACATTACTACCTGGTTCTGCTTGTCCGCTTACACTTATTGTTCCGTTCATTTCTGCTGTTACAACTATTCCTGATTTTTCAGCTAGTGCTCTTTCAGCCTTATCTCTATCATATCTATCTTCACATCCTGTAAATGAGAATACTAGATAAATTAAAACTAAAACTATCTTAACTTGTTTAAACATATTTACTTCCTTAAAGTTGTTATCTATCATTACTGACAGACAAATAAAGTTACTTAAATTATTACAGATTACTCTTAAATTTACGATTATTTAATAACTGTTTAATGGAGAATTTTTATTTAATAGTAAATTCTATGCAAATATAGCCCTGTAGCTGATATTGGTTTGTTATAAATATTGATTTTTTTCTTTAGTTGTTCTTCTAAATCATGATTAGTTAATTTTTCTTGTGATATTTGAATTAGAAACCCAATAATTATCCTAATTTGAGATCTAAGAAACCCATTTCCTTGTATTTTAAATATAAAATAATTTTTATATTTATAAAAATTTATATCATATATTATTCTAATAGTACTTTTTTCGTCACTTCCTGTTTTTCTAAAATACTCAAAGTCATGCTCACCTAAAAGATAAGGTATAGCTTCTTTTATTTTTGAAAAATTTAAATTCTTTTGATAATGAATGTAGTTATTTTGAAATACATTTTCTTTTGAAGATATTATATATCTGTAAGCTCTTTTTTTTGCGTGATATCTAGCGTGAAAACTATTATTTGTTAATGATATTTTTTTTATGTGAATATAATAAAGTTTATTATTAAGTTGATCTTTTAGTTTTTCAAGTCTATCTACCCAGTAGTTAGGAATATCTAAATGTAATATTTGATTATTCGCATGAACACCCTTATCAGTTCGCCCACTACCTATTGGAGTTTCAAATATTCCCAAACTCTTAAGAGCTTTTTGAAGCGTGTTTATTATTGTATTTGAATGAGATTTTTGAGATTGAAAGCCTCTATATTTACTTCCATCATAAGCAATTTTAAGTTTAATTCTTTGCATTTTGCCAATCAAAAAAAGATACACTTACTATTGAATGAACTGCTATTGCTCTGTTTTCTCCAATAGCATCAAGTTTTTCATGTGTAGTTGCTTTTATATTTATACTATTTAATTTTACTGATAATAGTTTTGCGAGATTTTGTTTAATCTGATTTTTATACCTTTTTAATTTTGGACTTTGGGCCAACACCGATATATCTATATTATTAATTTTATAACCTACAGAATAAAAAAAGTCTATAACTAGTTTGAGTAACTCAGTGGAATCTATATTTTTATATTTGTTATCTGTATCTGGGAATAATTCGCCTATATCACTTGCTCCTATACTACCCAGTAGTGCATCTATCACTGAGTGAATAAGTACATCACCATCAGAATGAGCAAGAAGTGCAAAGCTTGCTGGTATTTTAATACCACCTAGTATTATTTCAGAGCCTTCTTTGGTTCGGTGTATATCATATCCATGACCTACAAATACTTTATTGTTTGGATGATCTAAGTTGAGTTTTTTTAAGTCACGCTTAGTAGTAAGCTTAAGAGATATCTCACTACCATTTACATATTCTATATTTTGGGATATTTGAGATATTGCCCCTCTGTCATCTGTATACTCTTTGTTCGTAGCTGTTGCTTTTTTTAATGTTTTTGTACATGAAAGCTGAGGAGTTTGAATCAATTTTATCTGATTTCTATCGATTGTTTTATCTTGAAAAACAACAGTGTCATTTACAGTTAAGTATGGTACTACACAATCTATATTTTTATTTGTATATGAAAGTATATTTTGCACTACTATAGTATCGATATTACATCTTGCGATATCACTTATGAGTACATATTCTGATGTTATGTTTTCAATAGCATTTTTTATACTATTTTGTCTTGTATCAGAACCTTTGACAAAAGTGATATTATAATCTCCATAGTTAGACTTAACATACTCAAAATCTATTTCGTCTACTGTGATTATTATATCTATGAAGTCATGTATTTGAATAAATTGTTTATATACATAAATAAACAGTGGATCATCTCCTACCCTAATCCACTGTTTTTTTATATTTTTTAGCCCAAATCTAGTTGATTTTCCAGCACCTAATAAGACTAATGAAGTTTTCATTATCTATTAGAGTTTGTTGTCTTCATTTTATCTTTTGTGTCAACCCATATATTAGGTACTGCTCCACCAGGAGTTAAGAATATTTTTGCATCTTTGTTTACACTAAGAGCATCGTTAAATTTACCTTGAACTTTCATTTGTTCTAATTCAAGTAGTTTTACTGTTAAAGAATCACTTATTACTTTATTCGCTTGTGCTTGAGCTTTTGCTTCTATAAGAGTAGCTGAAGCGATACCTTTTGCTTCTATTTCTCTTGCATCTGCTTTACCTTGCTCTAGTGCTTTTATTTTCTCAGCTTCTTGAACAGCTCTTGCAACTTCATTTTTAGCACGTTGTGCTTGTTGTTGTGCTACTTGAACTTGTTCTATTTGTTCTTTTATATTTTGTGGAAGAACTATTTTTTTGAGTATTAGATCCATTACTTCCGCAGGTGAACCTTCTTTAAGGTTCACTTTTTCAGTAATTGATTGTTTTATTAGTTGCGAAATAGTATCTCTTATCATTGGTAACTCTTCTACTGTATATTTACCCACAATATTTTGTACTGATTCTGTAATTACAGGACTTATTATTTTATTTTCCCACTCTAACCCATAAGTTGAAAGTGTTTGTGGAGCCATACTAGCTCTTAATTTATACTGTACTGTTACATCTATAGTTGATGTCAAGTTTCTTTTATCCACAACTGAAATTGAAGGTTTATTTATAATACCTACTTTGTCAACACTTGAAAGCGAAGATTTTCTATAATTTGATCCACTAGCAGTACCATAATTTATAATTTTTTCTCTAGTATCAAGAATAGTTACTTTTTGTAAAAATGGTATTAATATATGAAATCCAGCATACAAAGGTGTACTTTCGTATTTACCTGCTGTTGCTTTAACTCCAACTTCACCTGATTCTATTATCACAAAAGGACGAGCTAAAAATATAATAACAACTAACGCTATCAAAATATAAAAGAAATTCATTTTTTTACTACTGAAATCCATTCCTGAAGGTGGTTGAAAATTTATTTTATTTCCTCCTCCACCATTTCCACTACTCTTCTTACCTTTATTAAAATAATCATTTAAATCTGCTGGCATTTTATATTCTCCTATTAATATAGTAGTCCCTAACCATATTAATAGGGACCTTTTTTATTTTTATACGCTTTTAGGAAATAAATTCCTAAGGCTGTCCTCAGCGGACAGCTCGCACAACTAGTTGCTTTTACTTTAAATTTATAATTTATCACTCATAATTAAAAATTAAATATATGTGAGCATGTGCTCATATTTATCGTTTCTTCCATATACGACATCAAAGTAGTCATCTTGAAGAATTTTTGTCATTTTACCACGAGAACCATTTCCTATTATTCTTGAATCTAATTCACTTATAGGCGTAAGCTCTGCTGCTGTTCCTGTAAAGAATGCTTCATCTGCGATGTATACTTCATCTCTAGTTATTCTTCTTCTCTCAATCTTGATATCTCTATCACGAGCCAAACTTAACACTGTATTTTGAGTTATACTTTCAAGTGAGTTATCATTTGGTGGAGATATAAGAACACCGTTTCTAACGATAAAGAAACACTCACCACTACCCTCAGAAATAAATCCTTCATCATCAAGCATAAGAGCCTCTTCACATCCACTTTCAATTGCATCTGCTTTTGCCATTTGTGAGTTAAGATAATTTGCAACTGCTTTTGCTTTACCCATTGTTGACTTCACTGAAGATCTTACAAATGAAGATATTTTTACTTTTATACCGTTTTTAAGACCATCATCTCCAAGATAGCTTCCCCACTCCCAAGCAGCTACAAGAGTATTTACAGGACAGTTTTTATGATAAAGTCCCATTACTCCATATCCCAGATATACAAGAGGTCTTATATATACATTTGATTTAAAGTCATTTGATTTTAATAATTCAATCTGTGCTTCTATAAGTTCTTCTTTTGTGAAGTTTGGCACTATTTGAACAATTTTTGCAGAGTTCATTAATCTTTGTGTATGTTCTTCTAGTCTAAATATAGCTAGACCCTTATCAGTTTTGTATGCTCTTGTACCCTCAAATACACCATTTCCATAATGTAGTGTATGAGTTAATGCATGAACTTTAGCATCATCCCAGTTTACTAATTTTCCATCCATCCATATATATTTAGCTTTTGTCATATCCTATATTATCCTTATTCTAATTTCATTCAAAATTCATAACTTACAACTCATAATTAAATTAATTCTATCATTTCAATAAAGTTTTTCACTTCATTTGAAGCTCCACCTATTAATACACCATCACAGTTTTTTATATCTGTTATTTCTTTTATATTTGTAGCTTTTACACTACCCCCATAAAGAAGTGAAGATGAAAATTTGGTCCGTATTATATCAAGTGTTTCATTTATTTGTTCAACTGAGGCTGTCTTACCAGATCCTATTGACCATATAGGCTCGTATGCTACTATCAAATTATCATAACCCAGGTCAATCCCATCAAGTTGAGAGTAAAGAAAATCTTTTATCTTTGATATTCCCTCTTCTCTAATATCTAATGATTCACCTATACAAAAGACTATTTTAAAGCCTTTAGATTTATAAAACTCAAATTTTTGCTTAATAAAATCATTTGATTCTTTTAATAAAACTCTTCTTTCACTATGACCTATAAGTATAGTATTGATATCAAAATGTTCTAATTGTTCTAAACATATTTCACCAGTATATGCCCCACTTTTAGTAGGATATGCATTTTGTGCTCCAACTGTGAAATTATTTACTTTATAGTTATCAAGTCCTGAGATATTAGGAAATACTAATACTTCGTTCTTTGTTTTTTTTGAAGTTAGACTAGTTTCTAAACTTTTAGTATACTCTTTTATTTCAGTTCTTGTATGATTTACTTTTAGATTGGCTGCTAATATCACTCTTTGATCCTTAATATATCTATTCCTGGCATCTCTTTTCCTTCTATGAGTCTAAGGCTTGCTCCTCCACCTGTACTAACAAAGCTCATCTCATCTATATCTCCAGCACGCGCTGTAACATCAGCAGTATCCCCACCACCTACAACTGTAGTTGCATGTGATTCAGCTATGCAATGTGACATTTTAATACTTCCTTTTGAGAACTTTGGTATTTCATATACTCCCATAGGTCCATTCCAAATAATAGTCTGAGCATCATCTAAGGCTTCTCTAAAAAGCATCATACTTGCAGGTCCAATATCAAGTCCCATCCAGTCTTTAGGAATCTCTTGAATTGGAAGATTTTTAATAAGTGTATTTGCACTAAATTCTGGAGCAAGTACTACATCCACAGGTAAGTAAAACTTCACACCTTTTGCTTTTGCTTTTGTCATAATCTTTTTGGCATCTTCAATCAAGTCATCCTCAACAAGAGAATTACCCACTTCATGTCCCAAAGATTTAAGGAAAGTAAAAGCCATACCTCCACCAATAATAACTTTGTCTACTTTATCTATAAGAGATTCTAATGCTTGGAGCTTACCTGAAACCTTACTACCACCCACAACTGCTATAAAAGGTCTCACTGGTTCTTCTATAACTTTACAAAAGAAATTAATCTCTTTTGTAATAAGAAATCCACCAGCGCGTGAGTTCTCATCAAACTTAAGGCCAAGGGCATAAATTGAAGCATGTTTTCTATGAGTTGCTCCAAAAGCATCATTTATATAAACATCAGCAAACTTGGAGAGTTCTGTAGCAAAATCATCATCATTTGATGTCTCACCTTCATGAAATCTTAAGTTTTCAAGAAGTACGATATCACCTTTTTTCATATTTGATATACATTTTTTTGCATCATCACCTACAACATCTTTAGCTTGAACTACATTATGATTTAGTAATTTTTTTAGTCTTATTGAGACTGCTTGTAATGAATACTTTGGTTCATATTGACCTGGAGTTGGTCTTTCGAAATGACTTGCTAAGATTATTTTACAATCTCTATCTAAACAGTACTTTATAGTAGGAAGAGCTTCACGAATTCTTCTATCATCTACTATATTGCCAAATTCATCTTTAGGAACATTAAAGTCACATCTTATAAAGACTTTTTTATTAGCTATATCTATGTCTTTTATATTTTTAATCATATTAAAACCTCAATTAAATATTTGATATAAGAATCCTCGTTTGTATTCATTTACTGGGTCAGTATCTTTAATTATCAAGATATCTGAATCTTTATCAGAAAAAACATTTTGATACGGCACTATAGGCTCACGCAAAATACTATTAATCAAATTTATATCTTTTTTCTTTTTGATATCAAATATTGGTTGTTTATCCATCCCTCTAATACGCGCAATATCCAAAAAAGCTTTTTGATAATCAAAAGCTATATTTGTATCAGTTGCTATTATACAGTTCATATATTTAAAAGTATTTTTAAATACTAAATTTACAGTTTTAAAGGCTTCATCTGAACCCGTAGCATTAAAGAATAAAAATCCTTTTTTATTAAGTCTACTTTGAGCTAATTCAAAAAACTCATAAGATAGTAAGTTTGATGTATTACTTCTATAATGAAATGTTGTATTCATAACAATAGAGTCGAATTTTTCGTCTGGATTTTTTTTAAGCCACCTTCTTCCATCATCTGTAATAAACTTTATTTTAGGACTATTTAAAAGTTTAGAAAATTTATTATTCTTAATAAGTTCTATATATCCAGGATTGATTTCGATTACTTTTATCTCTTCAACCGAAGGAAAACCTACAATTACTTGTAGCCAAGAACCCGTACTCAGACCAATAAGTAATACTTTTTTAGGGTTATCATGTAGTATTGATAGTATATAAGCTCTCTCAATCTTATTTTGATTATTTTCTAAATCTATATTCATCATACCGTCATACATACCAGATCCAAAAACAACACTGTTGTTTCTCTCATCTTTAAATATATCTATTATGCCATTTTTATTTTCTATGCTAGAGTCTATTTTATATTCTGATTTTTTCATAAAAATAAAGTTTGAAATAGGTGTATTTATTAGATAAGTACCTAATAGTATTATAGATGCTATGACCAAGAAGATAAATGCAAAGGACTTAATATCAAACTTTTTGCTCATTACTAAAGAAATAATACCTACTATAAAAGTCATACATATCAAAAGTATAAAAGTTTCAAATGTCGTAAAAATATCCAAAAGTATAAACCCCGTAATAATAGGTCCTAAAAAAGACCCTAATATATTTCCAAAATATATAAAAGATACTTTTTTGCCTATATTATTAGAACTATTACTCCCTATATGATGAACTATAGGGAATACCATACTTTTGAAAAATGCACAAAAAAATACTGCAAAAGTAAATATTCCTAATAACAATATATTTTGATTAATAGACGCGACATATACACTAAGAGCTAAAAACAAAATATCTACTAACGCTGAAAATCCCAAAAGATAAAAAGAGATTTTATACAAAGAGTTGTCATCTCTTGTACAATAATTTTTACCGTATAATGATCCTAAGGAAATACCAATTAAAAATATTATAAGAACTAAACCAAAGGCTTGTGGCAGAGTAAAAAAACTATATGAAATAACCCTAACCCATAAAATTTCGGAACTTAAACTTACAAATCCTACCAAGGCTGAAATAAAAAATGCCATTAATTTCATTTATTACTCTTTTTAAATATAAAATAAGTAATAAGTACTATTACAAAATTATTTAGGGCTGCTAGTTGAAGGGTTTGTAATATATCAAAATATATAAGAGCTATAAATGTAGTAAAAAATGCTCCGATACTTGCACCTAATGTATTAAAAGAATAGAGTCTACCAATAGATATGCCTATATTTTTAGAGTATTTGTAAAAATATGTTACAAGTAAAGGAAGTGTTGCACCCATAAGAATAGTAGGTATTAAAAAGATGAAAAAATTTGCTAGTGTTACAACAAACATATTAGATAAGATAAACAAATCTGATACATTTATTATAATTAAGTAGCTAAAGAATCCAAAAAGCCCAATAAGAGCCTCAAATATCATAAAAATAAATATCACAGAAGTAGGGTACTTGTCACTCAAGTACCCACCTAAGAGAGCACCTAATCCAAGTCCTAGCATAAAGGTAGATACTATAATAGTAACTGAGTCTATATCAACACCAAAAGTACTAAAAAGTACTCTTTGCCAAATAATCTGGTAAGTAAGTGCTGAAATACCTGATAATAAGAAAAGTATACAAATTATCTTAAGTGTAGAATTTCTTATTATCAAAATATTTATCTTTATTTACTAATAAATAACGCTAAATCAACTAGTCTATTACTATATCCCCATTCATTATCATACCATGACATAATCTTAACCATATTTTCACAAATCACTTGTGTAAGATCAGGCGCTACTATAGTACTTGCATTATTCCCTATAAAGTCACTTGAAACTCTATAGTCATTATCAATATCTATTATATTTTTGTGTGTAGTTTTTGATGCATTAATTAGTATTTCATTTATTTTTTCTATAGATGTATCTTTTGAAGTCACTAACGTCAAATCTATCATCGAAACATTAGCTATAGGAACACGAACCGATTGACCATGAAGTTTACCTTTAAGTTCAGGAAGTACTAAGCTTACAGCCTTTGCTGCGCCTGTTGTTGTAGGTATCATATTAACAGCAGCAGCTCGCGCCCTTCTAAAGTCTTTTGTTGTTTTTACATCAAGAAGGTTTTGTCCGTTTGTATAAGCATGAATAGTTGTCATAAGACCTTTTTGTATACCTAATTCATCACCTATTACTTTTAGAATTGGAGCTAAACCATTTGTAGTACAACTCGCATTTGATACTATCTTTTGTCCATCATATTCGTCTGTATTTACACCTGTTACAAATGTTGGAGTATCATCTTTTGCAGGAGCTGAAAATACTACTTTTTTAATTCCGTTGTCAATATGAGCTTGCGCTTTTTCTCGTGTAAGAATTGCTCCTGTACACTCTAATACTACATCAGCACCACAATCAGCAAAGCCAAGCTTTGAAGGATCACGGTCAGAAAAAAATCTTACATTTTTACCATTTATTTTAATATTGTCTTGATTAATATATTCTACATCATATTTAAATTCACCATGAACGCTATCATATTTAAGCAAGTTTACTGTCATTTCTCTTGGTGTTGTATCATTAACAGCTACAAGTTCGACATCTTCTCTTGCAGTTATAATTCTTGCTACACACCTTCCAATTCTACCAAAACCATTTATTGCTACTTTAACAGACATATTTATTCACCTTTCTTCTTATTAAATCTTTTTTATTAAACTTTTTTCCATCTCTTCTGGAGTTTCTATTCCCATTAATTCTAAGACTGTTGGAGCAACATTTGCTAATGTTCCACTATTTAAGAATTTTACCCTTTTATCTTTTACAAAACAAAAAACATCGTAAAGAGTGTGATTAGTTAATTTAATTCCATGCTCATCAACCATCTCTTCGCAGTTACCATGATCACTTGTTAATACTACTGAGTAGTCTTCTTTCTCTGAAGTATCAAGTATTCTTTTTATTTGAGTATCTATGAACTCTACTGCTTTTACACTAGCTTCATAGTTTCCTGTATGACCTACCATATCGCCATTTGCAAAATTTACTACTATTAAATCTTTTGCTCCATTCATACCCTCAAGTACTGCGTCACAAACTTCTTTTGCACTCATCTCTGGAAGTAAGTCATAGCTTTTTACATTAGGACTTGGTATTAATATTCTTTGTTCATTTTTATAAGGTTTTTCAATACCTCCATTAAAATAGAACGTTACATGAGGATACTTTTCTGTTTCAGCTGTATGAAGTTGTGTTAAACCCTCATTAGATACAACTTCGGCTAGAGTATTTGTAATAATTTCAGGTGCGAACATAACATCAAAAGGAAATCTTACATCATACTGTGTCATTGTAATTATATTTGTTTTAATGAATTTTCTTTTAAATTTATCAAAGTTCTTTAACCCAAGACTTTGCGTAAATTGTCTCATTCTATCATTTCTAAAGTTTACAAAGATCACCCCATCATTTGAATTCATTCCGTCATAATGATCAAAACTTATAGGATTAATAAACTCATCAGTTACATCCATTTCGTAAGATTTTTCAATATATTGTTCTGGTGATAAATCTGTTTTTGTCTTAGCATTTACTATCTCTTCGTATGCTGTTTGTATTCTATCCCATCTATTATCTCTATCCATTGCGTAGTATCTACCACCAAGAGTACAGATATTTAAATTAGGATTATTTTTAATATACTTTAAAGATTCTTTTACTGCTGTATCTCTACCATCTGTAATGATATGTACACAGACTTTTTTGCCTGTTTTTTTTGTTATCTTATCAAGCTCTATAATATGATTCATATGTGAATGAACCCCACCATCACTAAAAAGCCCAATAAGATGAATTGTATCTGAACTCGTGCTAAGTAGTTTTTTATATGCAGGATTAGACGAAAGAGTGTCTTCTTTGATAGCTTTATTTATTTTTACCAAGTTTTGATAGATAACTCTTCCACTGCCCATACTCATATGACCAACCTCAGAATTACCCATCTGTCCATCAGGAAGACCTACACTTTGGCCTGAAGTACCTATTAATGTATTTGCAACGTTTTTAAAAAGATAATCGTATGTAGGTGTCTTTGCATTTTCAAATGCATTAAACTTATGATTATTATTATATCCAATACCATCAGTTACTATTAAAATTACTTTTTTTCCTACTATCTGTTTATCCATTATCTGTTTGCCTATTACTTTTTTTTTCTTATTTTTCTCTTTTCTTTCATCTTTTTCTTTGCTAGTTCTTGCATATTTTCGCTTGTATCACTTTCGTCAACAATCTCAACACCAAGCATAGTTTCTATACAATCTTCAAGTGTAACGATACCTTCTGTTTGATCATAGCTATCAACTACAAGTGCCATATGTTCACGTTTAGATAAAAACATATCAAGTACTTTTGAAACAGGAATATTTTCATTTAGCTTTGTTAAATCATTTTTAATATCAAAAGCTGTAACATCTTTATTATTCAAAACATTTGCAAAAATATTTTTCACAAGTACTACACCTGTTATATTGTCAATATTATTTTTATAAACAGGTACTCTAGAAAATTTATAAATATTTTCTAGTTTAAGTATGTCTTGGAGTTTCATACCCTCTTCAACTGCAAACATCACACTTCTTGGAGTTAAGATATCTTTTAATTTAAAGTTTTGAAGCTTTAATACATTTTCAATAATATCAGACTCTTTTTCGTCTATTATACCTTCATCTTCACCTATAAGAGTACTTGCAAGAAGTTCTTCTCTTGTTATTAATTGTTCTTTTTGTTTAGAATTTTTTATAAATATATTAGTAATAAAACCTGATAAAATAATAAGTGGATATGTAACGAAGATAAAAACTTTAATAATATATGCAGAAGGGATTGCTAATTGTTTATAATACATTGCACCTATAGTTTTCGGAATTATTTCAGAAAAAAACAAAATTATAAGAGTAAGAATAACTGAAATTAAAAATAACCATTCATTACCATACATTGCTGCTGCCTGTGCACCAATTCCAGCAGCTCCAAGAGTATGTGCTAGAGTATTAAGAATAAGAATTGCAGGGATTGAATAGTGAATATTTACTTTCACATGTTTTAAAACTTTTCCAGCTTTACGATGTTTTTTTTCTATAACAGATATATGCGAAATATTAATTGATAATATAACAGCCTCAAGTATAGAGCAAATAAAAGATATACCAACAGCTAATGCTAAATATAATAACAATAAAGTCATTTGATTATTTCCTTCAAAATATCCTCTCCCCCGAGAAAGATAAAGCTAAAAATAGAAATATCTTATTAAAATCTATCAACTTGAAGTGAATCTGGATCATAAAGACCTGTACCAACTGGAATTTTTCTTCCCAGAATAACATTCTCTTTTAAATCTTCAAGATAATCAATCTTACCATTAATACTACTTTCAGTAAGTACTTTTGTAGTTTCTTGAAAAGATGCTGCAGATATAATAGAATCACTTCCAACAGCAGCTCTTGTAATACCTTGTAATACTGATTGAGCAATCGCAGGTTCTCCACCTATCTTAGCTACTCTTGCATTTTCAATAGCAAATCTTTTTTTACTAATTAAATCATTTTCGATAAAGTTTGTATTTCCACTGTCTATTATTTTAACTTGTCTTAACATTTGTGAAATAATAACTTCTATATGCTTATCAGAAATCGCAACACCTTGAGATCTATATACTTTTTGAATTTCAGCAACTATATGTAAACAAAGTGCCTTTTCACCAAGTATTCTAAGAACATCATAACTAGACATTATACCATCTGTAAGTTTTTCACCTGCGTGAACAAACTCACCTGGTTGTACTAGTATTTGTTGGTTTTTATCTACTAAGTATTCCATAGAAGTACCATTGTCTCTATCTATTACTATTCTTTCTTTACGTCTAAGAGGCTTACCAATTCTTACTATTCCATCTACTTCTGAAATTACAGCCATATCTTTTGGATGTCTAGCTTCAAATAGTTCACTTACTCTTGGAAGACCACCTGTAATATCTTTTGATTTTGCCAATGCTTTTGGTGACCTTGCTATAGTATCAGCAAGTTTAACCTTAGCACCATTTTTAGCTAGTATTGAAGTTTGAGCTACAAGTTGATACTTGTATACTTCACCTGTACTTGATTTTACTATTATTTGTGGTTTAATTCCTGATGGTAAATATTCATTTACCATTAACCTACTCTCACCTGTGAATTCATCCATTTGTTCAGTAACACTAACACCTGGAATTATATCTTCATATACTATTTCACCATCTGCTTCTGAGATTATTGGACTAGAGAATGGATCCCAAGAAGCTACAACTTTTTCTTGTGTAGTTATACTAGATATTTGATCTCTTCGATTAATTTCTTTATTATCAGCAAAAAGAATTTTTGAACCTTTTACTATGTAATGTCTTGAAGCTTCTTGATTATTTTTATCCATAATGATTACAAAAAGGTCATCTTCTATAACTGTGTTTTTCTTGATAGTTTTTATTCTCTCAAGGTTGTCACCATTTAGTTGATAGTACTTAATAGTACCTGTTCCATTACTATATACATCTTTTGCTATTTTTGTTCCATCTTGTACAAATATTTCACTTGCATATGGAATATGTGAAGGTATAGTCCAACTCTCTTTGATAGCTTCAACTATATTATCACCTGCTTTGACTTTATCACCACTCTCAAATCTCAAGTATAATTTACCTTCAGTTTGACCACTAATTCCAGCAAGCTCTATAGGCTTAACAATATCAGATTTTCTTAAGATATGTTTTTCTGTTTTTTTACCTGATTTTATAGTTATCATAACTTCGTTATATATAACTTCTATATTTATAGTTCCAGCAATTGTTGTTCTAACTTTTGGTTCAACTAAAAGTACCGAAGCATTTCTTCTATTTGCTACAATTACTTTATCTTTTGACTTATAAGTTTCAACATTAAAGAATCTTATCGTTCCATCTTTTTTAGCTTCAACTTGTCTATCTTGAGCTTGAGTTGACGCTGTACCACCGATGTGGAAGGTTCTAAGAGTCAGCTGTGTTCCAGGCTCTCCAATAGATTGAGCAGCTAGAACTCCAACAGCTTCACCAGGATTCACCATTCTATTTTCAGCCAAGTTAATACCATAACATTTAGCACATATTCCCTTAACTGCTTTACAAGTTATTGGTGTTCTTATTACTAGACTTTTAATATTTGTTTCTTTAATTTTAAGAGCTTTTTCTTCGTTTATAAGCTCACCAGCTTTAAATATTACTTCATCTTTAAGTGGATCAATTATATCTTGAGCTAATACTCTACCATATACTCTTTCATCAAGACTCTCAATTAATTCAGAGTTTGCTGTAATTGAAGATATTTCAATACCTTCATGAGTTTGACAATCATCAAGAGTAACACTCACATTTTGCGAAACATCAACAAGTTTTCTTGTTAAGTAACCAGCATTTGCAGTCTTAAGTGCAGTATCCGCAAGACCTTTTCTTGCCCCGTGCGTTGATACAAAGTATTCAAGTACATTCAGACCTTCACGGAAGTTTGAAATAATTGGAGTTTCAATAATACTTCCATCAGGTTTAGCCATAAGACCCCTCATACCGGCAAGCTGACGAATTTGAGCAGCACTACCTCTAGCACCTGAATCGGCCATCATATAAATAGAGTTAAATCCTGATTTATCAGTCTTAATTAGATCCATCATTTCTGATGCTAATATATTATTAGTATGTGTCCATAAATCAATAATTTTATTATATTTTTCTCTATCTGTTAACAATCCTGAGTTATATTGTTGTTGAATTTGTTTAACTTCTTCTTTAGCTTTTGTTATATATTTTTCTTTACTATCAGGAATTTTAATATCATCAATTGATATAGAAATACCAGCCATAGTAGCATATTTAAAACCATAATCTTTAAGACCATCTAGGAATTTTGCACTATCTTTAATACTACTATGTTTATAAACATAATCTACAAGTATCCCTATATCTTTTTTCTTAAGTATTTTATTCCATAAATTCTGAGGAATACCTACTTCTAATTTAGGCAATATTGATTGTATAATCATTCTACCTGGAGTTGTAGTAATAAGATGATTATTAGATACTGCTCTAATTTTTGCATGAATATCAATTACATCATTTTCTAATGCCATTATTATTTCATCAACATTAGAAAATAATTTATTCTCACCTTTTACATTTTCTTTTTCTAAAGATAGATAATAAAGACCTAGTACCATATCTTGTGAAGGTACTGATATCGCTTTACCAGAAGCTGGATGTAAAATATTTGTTGAACTAAGCATTAGAATTTTTGCTTCAGCAATTGCTTCTTGACTTAATGGGATATGTACAGCCATTTGATCACCATCAAAATCCGCATTAAATGCAGAACATACTAGAGGATGTAACTTAATAGCTTTACCATCTACAAGAACTGGGTGAAATGCTTGAATTGAAAGCTTATGTAGTGTTGGTGCACGGTTTAGTAATACTGGATGATCTTTAACTACAGACTCCAAGCATTTCCAAACTTCATTAGTTTTATCTTCAATCAATCTATTTGCTTGCTTGATTGTAGTTGCATATCCTTTTTCATCTAACTTAGCTAATACTTGTGGTTTAAAAAGTTCCAGTGCCATATTTTTAGGAATACCACATTGATCCATTTTTAAATTTGGTCCAACAACAATTACAGATCTTCCAGAGAAATCAACTCTTTTCCCAAGTAAGTTTTGTCTAAATCTACCTTGCTTACCCTTGATACTTTCACTAAGAGATTTTAAAGGTCTTTTATTTGCACCTTTTACAGCATTTCCACGTCTACCATTATCAAAAAGGGCATCAACACTTTCTTGAAGCATTCTTTTTTCATTTCTTACAATAATATCAGGAGCGTTAAGTTCTATTAATCTTTTTAGTCTTGAGTTTCTGTTTATTATTCTTCTATATAAATCATTTACATCACTAACTGCAAACTTACCACCATCAAGTGCGACAAGAGGTCTTAAGTCAGCTGGAAGAACAGGAAGAACACTAATCATCATCCATTCAGGGTTCATCCCACTTGAGAGGAATGATTCTACAATTTTGAGTCTTTTTATTATTGTTTTTTTCTTAGCTTCACTTTTAGTTTCTGTTATATCAGACTTAAGTTTATGAAGTAGCTCAACAAGATCAAGATCTCCTAAAAGTTCTTTAACAACTTGGCCACCCATTCTAGCACTAAAAGCAGTATCACCATAAAGTTCTATTAATGATTGATATTGACTTTCATTAAGAATATCAAATTTTCCTACTTTTTTTGTTTGTTCGTGATCATAATATGCATCACCAGCATTATCTATAATATAAGCTTCGTAATATAGTACTCTTTCAAGATCTTTCATCTTAACACCAAGTAGAGTTCCTATACGACTAGGGAGCGAGTGTACAAACCAAATATGTGAAACTGGCACAACAAGTTCAATATGACCCATTCTTGTACGTCTTACTTTTGAAGTTGTTACTTCAACCCCACATTTTTCACACTTGATACCTTTGTATCTCATCTTCTTATATTTACCACAAAGACATTCGTAATCTCTAACTGGTCCAAATATCTTAGCACAAAAAAGACCATCACGTTCAGGTTTCAGAGTTCTATAGTTTATTGTTTCAGGTTTTTTAACTTCTCCATAACTCCAAGACATTATAGTTTCAGGTTTAGCAATACCTAGAGAAAACGCGTCAAAGTCATCTACTTGTTCATTTCCAACCAAATTAACTAAATTCAAATTATTATTCATCGTCAGCAACCTTGTCATTAGTATAAACTTTCACATCAAGAGAAAGTGCTCTTAGCTCATTTGCAAGAACATTAAATGTTTCTGGAACACCAGTTTTTGGTATATTTTCACCACGGGTCAATGCTTTATAAGTTTGCAGTCTTCCTGCTACATCATCCGATTTTATTGTAAGCATCTCTTTAAGTATATTAGATGCTCCATATGCTTCAAGTGCCCATACTTCCATTTCACCAAATCTTTGCCCACCAAATAATGCTTTACCACCAACTGGTTGTTGAGTTACAAGTGAATATGGTCCAGTACTTCTTGCGTGAACTTTCTCATCAACTAAGTGATGAAGTTTTAGCATATACATATAACCTAAGTTTACTCTTTCTTTTATTTTCTCTCCAGTCTTACCATCATAAAGAACTACTTTTCCATCATCATCAAGTCCTGCTAAGTTGAAAAGATTTTTAAACTCTTCTTCATTTACACCTTCAAATACAGGAGTAGCAAGTTTAACGCCTTTTGCCCAGTCTTTAGCATATTTAATAATTGTGTCATCATCAAGTGAATCGAAAAATGCTTTTGCGTCAGAAAGCTTAGCGATTTTAGCAATTTCTATCATTTTAGATCTAAGTTTTGCTACATAATCTTTTTTCTTAGCATCAAAAACATCTTGTATTTGATTACCTAGTTGTTTACCAATATAACCTAAGTGCATTTCAAGTACTTGACCAATATTCATACGACTTGGAACACCTAGTGGATTAAGTACTATTTCAACACTTTTACCATCTTTAGTATATGGCATATCAACTTCTGGAACTATATTAGAAACAATACCTTTGTTTCCGTGACGTCCAGCCATTTTATCCCCAACTTTAATTTTTCTTTTTGTTGCAACATATACTTTAACTAGTTTCACAACACCACTTGGTAAGATATCATCTTTGTCAAGAATTTCAAGCTTTTCATCATGTTCAGTTTTAAGCTTTCTTTTTTGATTTTGGAAATATTTTTTTAGTTTATTATAACTTTGTTCTACATCACTTGGAAATTTATCTACTATACCAGCTAATGCAAATCTATTAACATCTTTTAAATCTTCAATAGGAATTGAAGAACCTTTTTTATAAGTTTTTGATTCTACTTCAACATCATCTTCAAGGCTATTTCTTGAAATTAATGAATGAACTTGCATCATTTCTTCACGGTCTAAAATAAGTAATTTATCATAGTGCTCTTCATTTAATTTTGTTTTTTCTTTTTCATAAGTTTCAATTGTTCTTTGATCTTTTTTGTAGCCTTTTTTAGTAAATACTTTTACATCAACTACAACACCCTCTAACGAAGACCCAGCATACATTGATTTATTTACAACGTGACCCGCTTTTTCGCCAAAAATTGCACGTAATAATCTTTCTTCAGGAGTAGGTTTAATCTCTCCCTTAGGACTTACTTTACCAACGAGAATCATTCCTGGCTTAACATAAGTTCCAAGTTTAACAATACCGTTATCATCTAAATGTGCTAAATCATCTTCTTTTACATTTGGTATATCTTTTGTTATTTCTTCTGTACCATCTTTAAGTTCTCTTGCATCTACTATTTTTTCATACATATGCACAGATGTAAACGTATCTTCTTTTATAAGCTTTTCACTAAGTACTATTGCATCCTCGAAGTTATATCCATTCCAAGGCATAAATGCTACAAGAATATTTTTACCAACTGCAAGTTCACCTTGATCCATACTAGGACCATCAGCTATAACTTGACCAGCTTCAATTTTATCACCAACTTTAACTATAGGAAATTGACCCAAGGTTGTATTTTGGTTTGTTCTTATATTCTTTTGGAAACTATACTGATCTATAAAAGCTCCATTTTCATCTTCACCAAGAATATATATTTTATTTGCATCAACTTTTTCTACAGTACCAGCTCTTGTTACTTTTACTGCTTCCCATGCGTCACGAGCTACAATACTTTCTAGTCCTGTTCCAACAAATGGAGCTTCACTTTTTGTAAGAGGTACAGCTTGTCTCATCATGTTTGAACCCATAAGTGCACGGTTTGCATCATCGTGCTCTAAAAATGGAATAAGACTAGCAGCAACACCTGTAACCATACCTGAGTTCAAATCAATCAAGTCAACTTTTTCTTTTTTACTAAGTATGATTTCTCCATCAGCTCTAACTTCTATTAAATCTTCAACTATTTCTTTATCACTATTAAGCACTGTTGAAGCAGGTGCTATAACTTTACCCTCTTCTTGAGAAGCTGTAAGATATACTATTTCATCTGTGACTTTAAAGTTTTTCACTATTTTATAAGGAGCTTCAATAAAACCTAAATCATTTACTTTTGCATAAGTTGCAAGTGTATTAATAAGACCGATATTCTGACCCTCAGGAGTTTCAATTGGACAAATTCTACCATAATGAGTTGGATGTACATCTCTTACTTCAAATCCTGCTCTTTCTTTTACAAGACCACCTTCACCAAGTGCTGAAAGTCTTCTTTTATGTGTAACTTCACTAAGTGGGTTTGTTTGATCCATAAACTGAGACAATTGACCACTAAAGAAAAACTCTAACATCGCATTAGTTATCATTTTTGAATTAATTAAATCATGAGGCATAAGTTCTTCAACAGTTGTACTTAATGTTGCAAATTTATCTTTAATAGCTTTTTGCATTCTAAGTAATCCAACATAAAGCTCATTTCCAAGAAGTTCACCAATAGCTCTAATTCTTCTATTACCTAAATGATCTCTATCATCTATTCTTCCAATACCATTTTTTACTTTGATAAGGTACTTAGCACTTTCTAATATATCTTGTTTTGTAAGAACTGTTATAAACTCAGGAACTTTAAGCCCTAACTTATGATTCATTTTCATTCTTCCGACTTCTGTTAAATCATATCTTTCAGGATTAAAGAAAAGATCATTTACAAATCTAATTGCAACATCTTTTGTTACAGGTTCACCTGGTCTCATTACTTTATATATTCTTATAGCAGATAATGCATTTTCGTCTTCTATACCTTCAACTTGTGAATAAAGTTTGATAGTATCTGCATCAGCTAAGAATGAATTAATTATAGATTGATCAGCATCACTTGCTAAATCATTTGCTATTTCAAAACTATCCATTCCAAGATCAATAATTTTTGAAATTTTATTTTCATCAAGTTGCGTTAATGTATCGTAAACAACTTCTCCACTTTCACTATCAATAATAGGTGTAGCAATATATCTATTTAAAAGTATTTCAACTGGATATTCAATCCACTCCAAACCACTTTCAACTAGTTCTTTAATTTTCTTTTTATTAAGTCTTTTACCCTCTTTTGCAATTAACTCACCATTTGCGTCTTTAATGTCAAAGTCAATTCTACCTTTAAAGTTTTCAGCATTAAATTTAAATAAAAACTTACCTTTATTTATTTTTATCTCTTGAACATCATAAAAAGATTTTATAATATCTTCTTTTTGATATCCAAGTGCTCTAAGAAGTATTGTTATAGGTACTTTTCTTCTTTTATTAATTCTTACGTAAAGTATGTCTTTAGCATCATACTCATAATATATCCAGTTACCTCGATCAGGTATAATTTGTGCTGTATAAGTTAATTTATTTTTAGCAGTTTTACTTTCTTCTTGTTTAAATATTACGCCTGGACTTCTATGAAGTTGATTAACAACAACTCTTTCAATCCCGTTAATAATAAAAGATACCCTATCAGTCATTAAAGGAATATCACGTATAAAAACAATTTGCTCTTTAACGTCTTTTATACCTTTTTTATCGCCTGAATTAGCATCTTTATCCCATAGAACAAGTCTTATCTTCATCTTAAAGTTAATTGAGTAAGTAAGACCTTTAGCTACACATTCAGGTATAGTATATTTAGGACTTGCTAGTTCACCTTCGACATATTCTAAAGTAACTCTATTTTGAGGATCATGAATAGGAAATACCATTTTGAATATTTTTTCTATTTCACCTTTATGATCAATATTACCTAAAAAATTTTGATAACTTTTTTGTTGTAGGTGAAGAAGGTTAGGAATATCTATATCTCTATGATTTTTTAAATAATCAACTCTTAATCTATTTCCAGATTTTAAAGTATTTAACATGTATCATTGCCTTGTAAGAAGATTTTCGAGCAAAACCCAAATTATATAATTCTTCAATCGATATGAATCAAAGAGTTATATAATGTAAGTTTTTAAATTAACGAAGTGGGAAACCCCACTTCATAAACATCAATTGAATTATTTTAATTCTACTGAAGCACCAGCATCTTCTAATTGCTTTTTAGCTTCTTCAGCGTCATCTTTTGAAATTCCTTCTTTTATTGTTGATGGAGTATCTTCAGTTGCAGATTTTGCTTCTTTTAAACCAAGACCTGTTAACGCACGAACTACTTTAATTACATTAATTTTTTTAGCGCCTGCATCTTTAAGTATTACATCAAATTCAGTTTTTTCTTCAGCCGCTTCACCAGCAACTGCAGCACCACCAGCAACAACTGTAGGTTGAGCTGATACACCAAATTTCTCTTCAAATTCTTTTACTAATTCAGAAAGTTCTAATACACTTAAACCTGATATATATTCTAAAACATCTTCTTTTGAAATTGCCATTTTTTAAATTCCTTTTTATACGTTTGAGGAAATGAATTCCTCCGCACTGTCCTCAGCGGACAGCTCTCGCGACTAGTCGCTCTTACAACTAATCTTTTACAACTCTATAGATAAAAATCAATATTTATATATCTATAACTTTTGCCTACGCTTCTTCTTCAAGCTTTTGCTTAAGGTTATCAAGTCCTGTAACAAAATTTCTTGCTGGAGCAGTCCAAACAGATAAAAGCATACCAATAAGTTCATCTTTACCTGGTAACTTAGCAAATTGATTAATAGTTTCAACACTTGCAGTCTCACCATCAATGATACCTGATTTGATTTCAAAAGATTCTTTAGCATTATCTTTTGACTTTGCAAAATCATAAGCTACTTTACAAGCTGAAATAGAATCTTCAGACCAAATAAAAATATTTGGTTCACTAAAACTTACTTCACTATATCCTGCTTCTTTAATCGCAATACTTGCTAATGTGTTTTTAACTACTTTAACTTTTGTTTCGCTTGCTGATGCATTTTGTCTTAAAGTTTCTAGATTAGAGTGACTTAGACCTTTATAACTACAAACAACAACAGAAGAAGAGTTTTTAAATTCTTCAGTTAGAGCAGATACAACTTCATTTTTTTTAGTTTTTGTCATTTTTTCTCCTTTCTCAACACCTTCGATAGGGAAAACAAAAAGCTAAGAGAAAATTAACTTTTTTAAATTTAAGTCCAAAATTCATAATAAACTTTAGACCCCTATTTTCTTGTATTAAAAGATAAATTTATTTAATTTCTATTAATTCTAATGTATCTAAAGATATTGATGGACTCATACTTAAAGATAAGTTAGCCGATTGTATATATTTACCTTTACTTGATGAAGGTTTTTGTTTATTAATCATTTTGATAAATGCAGTTAAGTTATCTTTTATATTTTCATCACTAAAGCTTGACTTTCCAATTCCTGAATGAATATTACCTTGTTTGTCAACTCTAAAGTTTACTTGACCCATTTTGATTTTTTTAACAGCGTCTGCTACATCCATAGTTACAGTACCTGTTTTAGGATTTGGCATTAAACCTTTTGGTCCAAGAATTCTTGCTACTTGACCAATTTTACCCATCATATTTGGAGTAGCTACTAAAACATCGAAGTTTATTTTTCCAGCTTTAATATCATCTATAATATCATCACCAACAATATCAGCTCCAGCATTTTTTGCTTCATCAGATTTTGCTTCATCAGCGATTACAGCTACTACTACTTTTTTACCTGTTCCAGCTGGAAGAAGAACTGTACCTCTTACCATTTGATCAGCATGTTTTGGATCTACATTAAGTTTTAAAGAAACTTCTACAGTTTCGTCAAATTTAGCTGATTTCAAATCTTTTACTGTACTTACAGCATCTTCGATAGTATATGTTTTTGTTACATCAACTTTTTTTAATAACTCTTCAATTCTTTTTGATTGTTTTTTAGGCATTTTTATATCTCCGCATTATATATTGCTTCCACATTTATTAAAAGTTGTGGTTTACTCTAAACTTTAAATTAGTCTACTATTTCTACACCCATACTTCTAGCACTTCCTTCTATAATTCTAGAAGCTTGCTCGATATCATTAGTATTTAAGTCAGCAAGTTTTTGATTAACAATCTCAACAACTTGAGCTTTCGTTAATTTACCAACTTTGTTTTTTAAAGGATTATCTGTACCTTTTTTAATACCTGCTGCTTTTTTGATTAAATCACTTGCTGGTGGTTGTTTTGTAATAAAACTAAAGCTTCTATCAGCATATACTGATATTACAACTGGTATATTAAATCCAGACATTGACTTTGTTTTTTCGTTAAATGCTTTACAAAATTCCATTATATTAACACCATGTTGTCCAAGAGCTGGTCCAACAGGAGGTGATGGATTAGCAGCACCCGCAGGAATTTGAAGTTTGATTTCACCTACTTGTTTTTTTGCCATTTTTTATTTCCTTACTTTTTATTAAAAATTTAAACTATTTTTTCTACTTCATTGTAAAGTATCTCTACAGGAGTACTTCTACCAAATATTGATACATTTAGTCTTAGTTTCCCATGCTCTACATCATACTCTTCAACTACACCATTAAAGTTTGCAAATGCTCCTTCTGTAATACGTACAGACTCACCTTTTTCAAAGAATACTTTAGGTCTAGGAGCTTCTTTTTGGTTTACTTTTTCTATGATTAAGTCAATATCTTTTTGACTTAAAGGAGTAGGTTTTTTAGATTCTCCAATAAATCTTCCAACTTTTGGTAAAGATTGAATCATATGCCAAGTCATCATATCAAGATCAAGATGTGCAAATACATATCCTGGATATAAACTTCTTTGAACTATTTTTTTCTTACCATTTTTAACATCTATTAAATCTTCTGTAGGTACTAAAACTTCTTTTAATTTTTCTTCAATCTTATTAGCTTCAAAAATATTCTCTATAGCTTTTTTAACACTTTGTTCACTACTAACATAAGTTTGAATTGCATACCAGTTATATGACATAATAACCCTTAATTAATAATTGAGCTAAGAGAGAAAGACATTATTAAGTCTATAACAGCTAAAAATAATGAAATAACAGCAACAACTACAATAACTGAAATAAAAGCACTTCTTATTTGCTCTTTAGTAGGAAATATAACTTTTGATAATTCACTTTTAGCAGTCAAAAAATAACTTTTCATTTTATTCATTGCCATCAACCTTTATTCTAATATATATATTTAATATATTTTAGAAAATTATTTTCCAAAATATATTAAATATGGCAGGGCAGGAGGGACTCGAACCCACAACAAGCGGTTTTGGAGACCGCTGCTCTACCAATTGGAGCTACTACCCTACAAGATTAAATTAAAACCCTAAGATTTTAATTTAATTTCTTTGTGTATTGTTCTTTTATTAAGTCTTTTACAAAACTTTACTATTTCAAACTTACCAGTTTGAGTTTTAGGATTTTTTGTAGTTGTGTAGTTTATATCACCACTTTCTGTACATTTTAAACCTATTTTAACTCTATCTTTTGCCATTTATAATCCCTTAAATAACAAGACATATAGAAAAATCTATATGTCTTATATAATACCAAAGTACTATGCTAATATTTTAGCAACAACACCAGCACCAACAGTTCTACCACCTTCACGGATAGCAAACTTAGTACCTTGTTCCATAGCTATTGGAGCTATTAGTTCAACATTGATTTTTACATTGTCACCCGGTACAACCATTTCTGTTCCCTCAGGAAGAGTAATAGATCCAGTTACATCTGTAGTTCTAACATAAAATTGTGGTCTATAGTTATTAAAGAAAGGAGTGTGTCTTCCACCTTCTTCTTTACTAAGAACATATATTTCAGCTTCAAATTTAGTATGAGGAGTTATAGAGTTTGGTTTACATAGTACCATACCTCTTTCAACATCTTCTTTTTTAGTTCCTCTTAGAAGAACTCCACAGTTATCACCAGCTTCACCTTGTTCCATCTCTTTTCTAAACATCTCAACACCAGTAACAATAGTCTTTTGAGTATCTCTAATCCCAACTATTTCTATTTCTTCACCAACTTTTACGATACCACGCTCAACTCTACCAGTTACAACAGTACCTCTACCTTGGATTGAAAATACATCTTCAATAGGCATTAAGAATTCTTTATCAGTTTCTCTTTTAGGAGTTGGAATGAATTCATCAACTGCGTTCATTAAATTCATAATTCTATCACTCCAGTCACCAAGGTTTCCAGCTTTTGCTTCTTCAAGAGCTTGGAAAGCTGATCCAGGAACGATAGGAGTATTATCACCATCAAAGTCATATTCACTAAGTAGTTCTCTAACTTCCATTTCTACAAGTTCAAGCATTTCGTCTTTATCTTCATCATCTAATTGATCTTCTTTGTTTAAGAAAACTACAATTTTTGGAACACCAACTTGACGAGAAAGTAATATATGCTCTCTAGTTTGAGCCATAGGACCATCAGTAGCAGCGATAACAAGTATAGCTCCATCCATTTGAGCTGCACCCGTAATCATATTTTTAACATAATCCGCGTGACCAGGACAATCTACGTGAGCGTAGTGTCTAGTTTCTGTTTCATACTCAACGTGAGAAGTAGCTATCGTAATACCTCTTTCTCTTTCTTCTGGTGCATTATCAATTGCATCATAATCCATTAACTTAGAGCCACCTTTAGTAGCTAATACAGCTGTTATTGCAGCTGTTAAAGTTGTTTTACCGTGATCAACATGACCTATAGTACCTATATTTACGTGTGGTTTATTTCTTTCGAACTTTTCTTTTGCCATCTTTTCCTCCAGAGAAAATAATTTTAAAGTTTTGGCCAAAACTTTATTTTTAAGTATAAAATTTAGAGCGATATTCTACAATAAGAAACTTTATCTAATACAAATGGAGCTCATAGAGAGACTTGAACTCTCGGCCTCTTCCTTACCAAGGAAGTGCTCTACCCCTGAGCTATATGAGCAAAATTTTATTTAAAACCATTTAGTAAAAAATATTATTAAAAATTATATAAACATTAGTTTTTTTGATTTTTTAGCAATGAAGACACTATAGTAAGAATTAAAGTGTAAAGAATATTATCTATTATTGAGATAAAAATTACACAGCTTCCAGCCTTAGCAAAATATGGAGCGGGAGACCGGATTCGAACCGGCGACCCTTAGCTTGGAAGGCTAATGCTCTAGCCAGCTGAGCTACTCCCGCATAAATATGGTGGTGGGAGGAGGATTCGAACCTCCGAAGGCGAAGCCAGCAGATTTACAGTCTGCCCTCGTTGACCGCTTGAGTATCCCACCTATATTACCAATATTTTATTATGCTAAATCAGGTCTAACACTGTTAAAAAATGGAGCTGGCAATAGGACTTGAACCTACGACCTGCTGATTACAAATCAGCTGCTCTACCAACTGAGCTATGCCAGCAAATATTTTGTGAGCCGTAATTATAATGTTTTTTATTTAAGATGTCAATATTTTTTATAGAAATTTGCACATATTAATTTAAGGTATCATTGTATTAGTAAATATTTTGTAAATATCATTATAAAGAGTAAAGAATAATAATGTAAAAAGGATGAACCAACCAATAAAAGTAAGTATCTTAACAGCTAATAAAGTCACTTCTTTTCTAAATATCATTTCATAGAGATTAAATACTATATGTCCACCATCAAGTGCAGGAATAGGAAGTAAATTGATAATCCCCAAGTTTGCAGATATTAAAGCCATAAGTATCAAAAATGATAAGAAGCTTGTTTGATATAGCTTATCACTAACATATCCCATTCCTACAATACCTGATAAGTTTGTAGGTGACACTGCTCCGATTATTAGTTTTTGCAAAGATTTGATTACTAAAGTACAAGCAAATACTGTACTCTTATAAGACTCGACTAAAGCTTGGCTAAATGAGGCATTCTCATTAAAACTAGCATTTGCATCAAATCTAATTCCAACTAAAAGTTTCGTCTCATCTTCTCCAAAAATATTTTTAACTATCATCTCTTTTGGTTTTAATTCTATATTTAATACTTCACCATCTCTTAAAACGGTATATAACAAAGTTTTAGTTTTATCAAAATTAATGACTTCTGCTGTTGTTTTGACTTCTATATTATTTACCGCTATTATCTTATCTTTGGGTTGCAATATCCCTAATGCTA
>CACVAW010000034.1 GCA_902727925.1 uncultured Campylobacterales bacterium
AAATTTATAGTAAAAAATGTAAAAAGCTCACTTATAAAATATTTAGAAGTTATTTCAGTTAATGGTGAGAATAATATCAAAGGTGAATATTTTTACAAAAGAGTTATTGAACTTACAAAAAAATAAAAACAGCTTTTTGAGGATAAAAAATCCTCTTCATTTTTACTTCAAATTTTACTTATGATAATAAAAATTATCATAAGTAAAATCTAAACTACCAAGACCATGCAGGAATTATTGAACATCTCACAAAATTTAACACTACAAAAATCTATAAACGAAGTTATAGAAGATTTTATAAGTTCGTTTAACTCAGCAAGAACAAAAAACAGATACAAAACTGTCCTAAAACAGTTTTTCAACTCTTTAGATATAAAGCAACTGGATGAACTTTGAAATATACATATCACTGGAATAAAAAAATGTTTTGATGAGTTTAGAAATGAAAAATCAAAGTTTGATCCCCAAAACAAAAGCTTTCTTTTAAATCCATCAACTATAAATAATCTAGCTTATATTATAAAGTCATTCTTTAACTATTTGATTGATTATTACAACTACTCTAAGAATCCCCTATCGAGTTATAAACCTCTAAAAACAAAAGAACACTCAAATACTCATTCACTTGATAGATGAGAGCTTTTAGATATTTTAAAACAAGCTAAAATGGATTATTTACATATTTTAGCAAAGTCAGATAATACAAAAAAGCATTTAACTAAACTAAGAGACTATGTTATATTTGGACTTCTCTCATTATCACTTAGAAGAGAAGAGATTGTAAATATAAAATGGGATGATTTACAAGAAGACTCATTTTTACTAATTCAGCAAAAATGATGAAGTTATAAATATATACCTATTCCCACAGGACTATTAGATTTTTTACTCAAATTCAGAGATGAAAAAAGAGTTAATGGATATTTAAGTTCTTATATTTTTACTCCCTTTTCAAACTCATATTCATGAAATACAAACAAACCTATCTCAAGTGATTATATAATGCAAATCACTCAAAAGCTTTGTGATAGACTGCAAATAAACAAAAAAATAACTCCACATAGTTTTAGAAAAACTTTTATTGAGCTATCTTTGAATAAGAATGAGAATTATAATAATATCATGAATGCTACAGGTCATAAGACCTCACAAATGATAAGGTATTATGACTATAGAGATAAGGTTAAGAACAATGCTATTAATGGATTTTGGGATGTTTTTTAAATCCTTTTTATGAAATATCGACTTCTAGTATGTAAATAGGAATAGTTTTTTCTTTTACATTCAATTCTTTACAAACTTTATAAGCTTTATAATCATTTCTAACTAGTATTCTATTCCGAAGTGTAAGTTTAGCTCCTGAAGAAAATAATACCTCTTTTTCATTTCCATGTGTTGTACCTTTCTGTCTAAAAACAAAAACATTGGTTTGAGGATTTACTACTCGTAATACAAATAAATCTATTTGATTAGCATCATAAGCCTTTCCATTCGACTCTGCCTCTCGAAGTGCTACTTGAGGACAAAAAGTGCTTGAAAATGGTTTACTTGTTATAAATTCATCTCCTCTAGCATCATCCCAAAAACCACCATGGAATAAACACTGTTCTTCAATAAGGGTACAACCTATTTTATTAATTTCAAAATCAACATTTTTAATAGAAAAATCGGGATAATACTTTTGAAAGTTAACTAAATCTTTAGGGGTTATTGAAGGCATATTTTCCCTCCATTTTTTATAATTTACATTTCTATCTAAGAAAGCGTCAATAAAATTCCCCAAAGCATTATCTACTCCAACTTTTGCGATATGATGAGCTGATTTTAAAGATGTATCAATTTTTTTCTTTATCGTAGTTGGTATTTTATCTTTTACATAACCGTACTGATTATAAAAATTCATTTTTTCTTCATGAGTTGCTTCTTTTTCATTCCAAATAATATATGGATTAAGAAAAGAGTTGATTAATGGTAAAGTTTTATTTTTCATTTTTTTCAACAATATATTAATCCTTAACCTTTGTTAGTTCCACTTCTCCTGTAGTTTCACGAGAAGTCCAATATTCTCCCTCTAAGGTATCTATATCAAATCCATCAAAAGTCAATAAACTTGTACCATAATGAATTTCACTTCTATTCCTTACTCCTGCTTTTGGAGTATTGATATAAGAATAAAATAATTGCTTATAACCTCTTTCTTCATCAATATCAAATGAAGCTCCAACACTATGGCTTCTACTCTCTCCCGTTTTAATTTTTATTTGAATATGTAAAAAAGATTGGGTAATAGTCATTTTAGTAGGAATTGGTTCTAGTTTACCACCTTCCCAATTAGATTTTAATATTCCCCTCCATTTTCCTGATAAATTAGGAGTTTGTACTAACCAAGGATAAAATATTTTCCATTTCCAAGCCCATTTTATAAATATCATCCATAATATAGCATTTATGCTTATAGTTGTAGAAATATGTTTTAATGCTTTATTAAAGTCAATACTATCTAAATTTTGAGTTATCAAAAAAATGATAGCATATATAAAAAATGCTAAACCAATAATACTATATGCAAAAGTTCTTATGTTATATTTAATCAAGAGTTGTATCCTAAAAAATTATACATTTGTTTTAAAAAATTATCTACACTATCAATATCCCACTTTCTAGTATCATCAAACAAGTTTAATTTTTCTGATACTTCAGTATAATTTGATTTATCATCGTCGTAAAGATACTTAATAATATCTTTAATTTTATTATTCCAAGGTTTATCATAAATAAATTGAAAATTATCCACATTAAACAATAAGCTTTCAATTAAGAAAGAACTAATACATTTTTTCACAGGAATATTATCTTGTATCATTTGATGTCTTATTCTTTTAAAAATCCTAGCTGTTCGCTTATATCTTCTTTGTGTAGCAGTATTTTTATTTTTTCCATTTTCAATATGCTTTTTAGGATAATTTATAACTTCATCTTGAGTACTAGAGTAGAATTTAATTCCTTCTACAAAACTATTTTCATCAGTACTGTTAATAATTTTATAATTTCGATATTGAAAGGCAGGAACAGCATCAGCTTCTACTCTATGAGATGTAGATTCCATTTTTATAGACTTGTTCCCTGGTTTAATATTTTCATCACCGTATTTCTTTTTTAAGGCATTAATAACATTTTTCTTAAAATCATCAAAAGAACTTGTTGCTTCAATAAAACCATAATGTTCTTTATTATATCCATTAGGATATTCACTATAAAATATATCTTTTAGCATTACACATACGTCAACATCACTTTTTGTTTTCACATTAGTATTATTTACATAAGAACCTTGAACAAATACTTCAATATTTTTATCTTTTAAATTATCATAATTGTCGATGGCTTCTTTTATCATTTTAATAGCACTTGATATTCTTTTCTCTTCTGTTTCACTGGCTGGTTTAGACCATCTATTTAAAGTTTCTTCTGCATATTTTGACATTATTTATTATCCTATATTTTTTTAATATCTAAAACTAGAAAATATATAATATCATTATAACAAATAAAACAAGGCTAACCAATTGAACTACGAAATAGACTTTCTACCAATAAATGAAGAACAAAATGGTGATGCCATACTTCTAAGATGGCAAGAAAATGCCAGATACAAAGTAATGGTAATAGATGGAGGCACAAAACAAACAGGTGAAAAAATAGTATCTCATATCAAAAAATACTACAACACCTCCACAGTTGACTACCTAGTAAGTACTCACCCAACTAAAAATAACACTACAGGATTAAGCATAGTACTACAAAAGCTAAATGTACTTGAATTTTGGACTCATAGACCCTGGAACTACACTCAAAAATTCATGAAATATATAGATAGTGGAAAACTCACAAAAGCAGACTTGAAAAAAAGATTAGAAAAAAGCTTTGCTTATGTAAAACCTCTTGAAAAAATAGCAAATGAAAAAGGCATACCAATATATGAACCTTTTCAAGGTGCAAAAATAGGAATTTTTGAAGTACTATCACCATCTAAAAGATGGTATTTAGATGAACTTATCTCTTACTCATCTTTAAAACTTCCCTTACTAAATAAACTCTTACCATCTTCTATAAAAGCACTACCATTTAAAAACAAATCTTCAAATGAGCTAGTTCCCCACTCATCCCAAAAACTACTACCATCAACAAACATAGTAGTAAAAACAGTAAAAAAAATAAAAGAAACAATCTCAAACTGGATAGAAGAAACTCTTCACATAGAAACCCTAAAAGAAAATGTAAAAACTACTCATAACAATGAAAGTAGTGTAATCCTATATGCAGAGATAAACAATAGAGGTGTTTTACTAACTGCTAGTGCAGGAACAAAAGCACTAAAAAAAGCTTACAAATATAAAAAAGAAATATCTGAAAATCTAAAATTCATTCAAATACCAAATCATGGAAACAAAAACAATGTATCTCCATCTATTTTAAATAAAATACTAGGTAAAAAAGCTCAAGAAGATATTAACAAAGTAGCATATATATCGGTGAGTAGAAACTCTTCAACACTTCCCCATCAATCAGTGATAAATGCTTTTATAAGAAGAGGATGTGATGTATTAGAAACCAAAGGCAGTACACAATGGTATTATACTGGTACTCCTGATAGAGAAGATTTTAGTGAATCTGATATACTAAAATTCAAAACCAAATTTCAAGAAGACTAAAAACAATATTGATAAAACAAACAAGATCAAAAAAATAATCATAAACATCTTAACACTATAAAATCTCTTTAATAACTCCCCTTTCTCATCTTGAAGAACATCATATTTCTTAATCCAATCATCTTTCTCTTTTTTCTCCTCAGTTTTTAAAAGAGCATACTTTTGAGTCTGCTCATCTTTGATTTTGATAAGCTCATCTTTTTGTTTGATAGCCTGTTTAAGTTCCTCTTCCCTATCTTCATACTGTTTTACAACACTCTTAATCTCTTCTTTAACAGCTTTTTGAATATCTATCTGAGGAGTTTTAGAACTGTTTATATTACTGTTTCAAGACTGTTTA
>CACVAW010000035.1 GCA_902727925.1 uncultured Campylobacterales bacterium
TACCACCTATACTCTTACCCGCTTTTAACTTTGAGGCAAACTCTTCTACATCTATCTCTATTTTCATCTGTATATCCTTCTGTATCTCTTATTCTATCTAATTGACACAGAATTCTTTACACTCCCTAGTATTGGTTACCAATTTAAAAGATAACTAATACTATGGTTAATATAGAGTTTCAAAGATATGTTAAAGTTAATAAGATTACTCGATTTCAATCCATGCATTATTTTTTTCTATTTTCAAAACTTTCACTGACTTATTATTGATCTCTGATATGTCAGTGTCCATTACTTTGAAGTATATTCCTTGATAAAAAAGCATATTATTTTTGATTATACCTGTTCCACCTATTTTGATGAAATCATCTTTTACTTCATTGATAGGCTCTTTATTTAGCCAGTTTTTAAATGGTTTATAGAATATTACGAATAGTAGTATAGAAATAATAGATGCAACTCCCAGTTGAATCCAAAATTGTTCTATAGGATATATTAATTGGATTAGAGCCGTCAAAATGAGCCCAAATCCAAACCATATGATATAAAATGAATAGATCATAGCTTCAACAGCTATGAATAGTATTCCAAGTGAAAGTAGTATTAAAGATGAGAGTGGATCCATCTATTATCCCTTGTTAGTGAACATATCTTTTAGAATACTTAAGCTTCCTATAAGTTCTGTTGTTTCGTAAGGTACTATTATTTTATCTTTACTAGCACTTCCTGCTAACTTATCAAATGCTTTTATTCTGTCTTTTGCTAGTAAGAATTCAGCTGACCCTGTATTTGAACTTATGGCGTCATTTATCATAGCGATTGCATTTTTTTGACCTTCTGCTACTTGTTCTTGTTCGTATTTCTTTGCATCTGCCATTCTTTCTATTGCTTCGGCTTTAAGAACTTCGCTTTGTTTTATACCCTCAGCTTGTCTGATTACTGCTTCTTTGTCTGCTTGAGCGTTGAGTTCTATACTTCTTTTTTCTCTTTCTGCTTTCATTTGTAGGTTCATAGCTTCTTCTATCTCACGAGGTACAGATATATCACTAATTTCAACTCTAGTTACTAGTACACCCCAGTTTGTAGCAGCTTCACCTAGTTCAGATTGCAGTCTTGCATTTAGTTTTTCTCTATTGCTTAGTGTATCATCTAGTATCATTGAGCCTATCTCACTTCTTAGTGTGGTCATCGCTAGAGATGATACTGCTTGTTTGAAGCTTACTACATTGTATGTTGCTTCACTCGCACTTTGCACTTTTGCAAATACAAGACCATCTACATTGATGTTTACATTATCTTTTGTGATTACTGATTGTCTTGGTATGTCTATGATTTGCTCTCTTGTCGTGAGCACTTTTCTTACAGTATCTAAGAATGGTACTATGATATGAAAGCCACCACTTAATGTAGTCCTAAACTTACCTAGTCTTTCTATTACATATATATCACTTTGAGGTACTACTTTGATACCTTTTTTTAGTGTTATTATTGCTATTATTACTATAGCTATCCCAAATATTGATAAACCTTCTGGCATATGAATTCCTTTTTTTGTTATTTGGGTATAGTATACAAAATATTTGTTTAGTATTAGGGAATTATTATGTATAATTTAGTCTTTATTTTAGATGTTTGGGAGTATATATATTGAAAAATCTTCTTATTATAGGTGCTGGTGGAGTTAGTCGTGTGGCTACTAAGAAATGTGTGATGAATATAAATTCATTTGGAAGTATTACATTAGCAAGCAGAAACATAAACAAATGCAAGATAATAGCAAATGAGATACAAAAAGAATTTGGAATTAAGATAAATACTGCTCAAGTTGATGCTGATCATACAAGTGAAGTTATCAAGCTTATAAAAGATACAAAAGCAAGTGCTGTTTTAAATGTAGCTTTACCATATCAAGATCTAAGTATCATGGATGCGTGTATTGCTACAAAAACACACTATATAGATACAGCAAACTACGAACATCCTGATACCGCAAAGTTCGAGTACAAAGAGCAGTGGGCAAGAAGCGAAGAGTTTAAAGATGCTGGGATACTAGGTCTTCTTGGCTCTGGATTTGATCCTGGAGTTACAAATATATTTTGTGCTTATGCTCAGCAGTATTTGTTTGATAGTATAGAGTATATAGATATACTTGATTGTAATGCTGGAGATCACGGATATGCGTTTGCTACGAATTTTAATCCTGAAATAAACTTACGCGAAGTAAGTAGCAACGGAAGATACTGGGAAGATGGCAAATGGATTGAGACAAAGCCATTAGAGATTAGTATGGAGTGGGATTATCCAGAAGTGGGAGTCAAAGACAGCTACTTGCTATATCACGAAGAGATGGAAAGTCTAGTCAAACATATCAAAGGGCTTAAACGAATAAGATTCTTTATGACATTTGGGCAGAGTTATCTTACTCATATGAAGTGTCTTGAGAATGTAGGGATGCTACGAATCGACGAGGTAGAAGTTGATGGCAAAAAAATAGTACCTATAAAACTACTAAAAGAACTCTTACCTGATCCTGCAAGTCTAGGAGAAAGAACAGTAGGTAAGACAAATATAGGTTGTGTGATAGAGGGTATTAAAGATGGCAAACCAAAAAAAGTTTATATATATAATGTATGTGACCATCAAGAGTGTTTCAAAGAAACAGGGGCACAAGCTGTAAGCTATACTACAGGAGTTCCAGCGATGATAGGAACTAAGCTTATATTTGATGAATTATATAAAGGCAAAGGTGTGTTTAATCTTGAAGAATTTGATGCCAAGCCTTTTATGGATGAGCTTATGGTTCAAGGTCTTCCTTGGAAAGTTAAGGAGCTATAATGAATATAGACTTCAGTAAGCTTAGTGGTAAAGATATCTATAAAGTTGTAAGTAGTACAGTAATCCCTCGTCCAATCGCGTGGATAAGTACGCTTAATAAAGAGGGAGTTCTTAACCTTGCTCCATTTTCGTATTTCATTCCACTTGGAGCTGAGTATTTGATTGTAGCTATTGGACATAAAAGCTCAGGAGAAGAAAAAGATACTCTTAATAATATAAAAGAAACAGGACTTGCTACTATAAGTTTTGTAAGTACAAATACAATGGAGAAGATGAATCTAAGTTCAAATGAACTTAGCAGTGATATAAGTGAAAGCAAAGAGTATAACATAGAGATGAAGAGTATAGATAGTGCTTTTCCTGATATGGTTAGTCGTAGTGAGGGAGCATTCTTTTGCGAATTTGATAGGATTGTAGATATGCCTCATATGACAGTACCTGTGATTCTTAAAATCAAAAAAGCTTATTTTCAAAATAATATTTGTGATGAGAATTATGATATCAAGATGAATAATATCGCAAGAGTAGGCAAGAGCTATGCTAAGCTAGATAATATATGAAAAAAGAGACAAGCTTCAATGATAAAGTGAAAGGTCTTAATATAGTTTATGATTTATAATTATAAAAGTATTGACATACCAACTTATATAAATTCACTATATAAAGATGGACTAGTAAAGTCTGAAAAATTCACAGATGAATATATATCTGAGTTTATAAATCAAGTGGGTATTTTTAAATTTAAGGGATATGTAAAAGCATTTAGAGGTAGGTTGTCCGATTACTCAATAGATGATATTATTTACTTATATAACTTTGACAGAGACTTATCAATATCTATTTTTAAAATGATTGCTAAAATTGAAATAAAACTTAAAACATTTTTTATAGAAAGTGTTTATAAACTAACAGATAATCCTTTTTGCTATTTAATAGCGAATAATCATAAAAAAGAATTTCAATTATCAAATGATTCTTTATATTCTTGGGAAATAAAAGAGAATAAAAAACAACTAAGACAAGAATTATACTCTCACTATAGAGACTATTATTTAAAAAAATATAATTTTAAAGAAAACAAAAAAAACTACTTAGAAGAGAAAACTCTTATTCAATTAGACTTCAAGAGGGATATTAACTATCCCCCTTTACATTATTTCATAGAAAGTGCAACTTTGGGAGCTATTATAAACCTAGTTTCAAATATGCAAATAAATGATAATGAGCTTTTAAAATTAGTTGCTAATAAATTCGGAATATATAACTCAGAAGTATTTTTAAGTTATTTGTTAAGATTAAAAGAGTTAAGAAATAGATGTGCTCATAATGGAAGACTTTTTAATAGGAATTATCGAAGTATGAAAGCTATTGGTATACATAAAAAAATTAGAAAAAAGATATTTGACCATAGACTTTTAGATGTATACTATACATTATATTTTTTACTTGAGAATAAAGACAATATTAATAGTTTTGAAAAGCTAAAAGATGAATTTATTGATAAAAATTTCATTAATGACAATAAAAAATGCAAGAGTTTATTTTAAATTGTATGAGAAAAAGGTAAGTGTGCATGCAGGGACTTACCGTAAGTAAAAAAATTATATCAAGTTTAACTTAATTAGATATAGATAAGACTTAAAAGGGAGTATATGACAAAACTAGATGGACAAAGCAAAAACATAATAAATGAAAATATAGAAAAACTAAAAGAGATTTTTCCTGAGGTTTTTAGTGAAGATAAAATAGACTTTGAAAAGCTTCAAGAAGAGTTAGGAGAGTTTAGGGACAAAGAAAATGAAAGATACAATTTCACTTGGAACGGCAAACAACAAGCCAAAAAAATAGCCCAAACCCAATCAACTGGAACTTTAAGACCTTGCAAAGAAGAGTCTAAAAATTTTGATACTACACAGAATTTATATATAGAGGGAGACAACCTAGAAGTACTAAAACTTCTGCAAAAGTCTTATCACAAAAAAGTCAAGATGATATACATAGACCCACCATACAATACAGGTGAAGACTTTGTATATAAAGACAACTTTAAAGACAATATCAAAAACTACCTTGAAATTACAGGGCAAGTAGATAGTGAGGGAAATAAATTTTCAGCTAATAGTAATGTCAGTGGTAGGTATCATAGTAATTGGCTTAGTATGATGTATCCAAGATTAAAGCTTGCAAGAAACTTACTTAAAGACGATGGGGTGATATTTATTTCAATTGGAGATAAAGAATTATCTAATATGGAAAAAGTTTGTAATGAAATTTATGGAGAAGATAATAAAATTGGATTTATTTCAAGAGTTCAAAAAAGAGGTAGTGATAAAGGGACATATTTTAAACCTTCTCTAGATTACATATTAGTTTATGCAAAAAATACAAATAATTTAAATGGATTTAAAATTGGTGTAGATTCAAGTAAATTCAAAAAAGTTGAAGAATTAGGGGATAGAAAAGGAGAGTTATATGAAGATAGTAAATCACTTTATCAATCTTCATTAGACCCAATGAGAGGATGTGTAAATCAAAGATATTATATAAAATGTCCTGATGGTAGTTTTGTTATTCCAAAAGGAAATGTATTTCCAGATGTAATTAAAAATGGTGAAAAAATATCTCCTACATCAAAAGATGATGGTGTTTGGAGATGGGGAAGAGATAGTTATTTAGAACAACAAGATTTATTAACTTTTAAAAAAACTAAATCTTCTCCACTTGTTGATGAAAATGGAGAACAATCAAAATGGAATGTCTATACTAAAAGATATTTATTAGATGCAGAAGAAAAAGGTAATATACCCTCAAATTTATTTGAAAATTTTTTAAATGCTCAAGGAACAACATTATTAAAAGTATTAAACTTAGACTTTTCTTTTTCTAAGCCAGTTGAATTAATTTCATATCTAATTGAAATTATGAATTTTGATGGAGAATTGATATTAGATTTTTTTTCAGGTTCAGCTACAACAGCTAATGCGACAATAAATTTCAATTCATTAAAACATAAAAATAATAAATTTATAATGGTTCAATTACCTGAGGATATTGATGGAAATAATGGTGGTACAAAATATAATTTTAAAAATATTTGTGAAATAGGAAAAGAAAGAATTAGAAGAGCAGGAGAGAAGATAGTTAAAGAGAGTGGAAATACTGATTTAGATATTGGTTTCAAAGTTCTTAAACTTGATAGCTCAAACATAAAAGAGTGGGATAGTGATTTTGAAGACTTAGAGCAAAATTTACTAGGTAATGTTGATAATATTAAAAGTGATAGAAATAGCGAAGACCTACTATATGAGATACTTCTGAAATATGGATTTGAGCTAACGACAAGCATAGAAGAAAAAATAATAAATGATAAAAAAGTATATATCATAGGATTTGGTGTATTGGTTGTTTGTCTTGATGAAACAATAGATATCCAAACAGTAGAAGAAATAGCAAAACTAAAAAAAGAGTACAAAAGCGAAACTATAAGAGTAGTATTTCAAGATAGTAGCTTCAAAGATGCTGTAGTAAAGACAAATGCGATTGAAGTACTAAAACAAAATGGTATTGATGAGATTGTGAGTATATAATGCTCAAAAGACACGAAAACCAAAACATAGAATTCAAACAGTCATGGAAAGATGAGTATCTCAAATGGATATGTGGGTTTACAAATGCTAAGGGTGGAAGTATATATATTGGTGTGGATGACAAGGGGGATGTAGTAGGTGTACAAAACTACAAAAAACTACTAGAAGATATACCAAATAAGACACTTGATATATTGGGTGTTATTGTTGATGTGGTTTTATTAGAAAAAGATAGAAAAAAATATATTGAAATAAGTGTTGAGCCATATCCTTATCCTATAAGCTACAAAGGACAATATCACTATAGAACAGGAAGTACAAAAAAAGAGTTAAGAGGGGCATCTCTTGATAAGTTTTTACTTCAAAAACAAGGTAAAAAATGGGATGGTGTACCTGTTCCTTATATTAAAATTGATGATTTAGATCCATTTGCTTTTAAGGTTTTTCGTGACAAAGCAGAAAAAAAGAGAAGAATAGATAGTGAGTTATTGAAAGAAAATGACAAGGTGCTTATCGATAAACTTCATTTAAAAGAGGGTGAATATCTAAAACGAGCTACGACCCTACTTTTTGCAAAAGACCCACAAAAATATGTTACTGGAAGTAGTATAAAAATTGGGTATTTTAAATCTGATAGTGATTTGATTTATCAAGATGTTATAGAGGGAAACTTATTTGAACAAGTTGATAAAACTATGGAGCTTATTTTTACAAAATATTTGAGTGCTATTATAAGCTATGAGGGTATACAAAGAGTTGAAAGTTTTCCCGTGTCTGAGTTGGCTTTTAGAGAAGCTCTTATCAATGCAGTTGTTCATAAAGATTATTCTTCACAGCATACTATTCAAATAAGTATTTATAATGATAAACTTTTGATGTGGAATGCAGGGGAATTACCCTCAAACTGGACAATTGATACACTTTTAGAAAAACATTCATCAGAACCACATAATCCAGCAATTGCTTATCCTTTTTTTCTAAGTGGATATATAGAATCTTGGGGAAGAGGAATAGAAAAAATCATTTATGAATCAAAAAAATTCAATGATATCGTACCTAATTTTAGATGGCAAAATGGATTATGGATAGAGTTTTATTTTAATAAGGCAGAAAAGGTCGGAGAAAAGGTCGGAGAAAAGGTCGGAGAAAACTTAACAGATAATCAAATAAGTATTTTGGATAATATAAAACAAAACAATACAATATCAGCTGTAAAATTGTCCGAAGTGGTGGGTATATCTAGTAGAAAAATAGAAGAGAATATTAAGAAATTAAAAGTCTTAGGAATCTTAAAACGAATAGGACCTGCTAAAGGTGGATATTGGGAGATAATAGATGAAAATACAATTTGATAGTAATTTAGATTATCAAGATAAGGCAATAAGTAGTGTAGTAGATATATTTGAGGGACAAGAGATATGTAAAAGTAACTTTTCTATTCAAAGAGTAGATAAATATATGGTACAGAAGTCTATAAATGATTATAACGACTTAGGCATAGGAAATAGACTTGAACTACTACCTGATGAGATACTTTCTAATATCCAAAATATTCAACTAAAAAATGCACTCCCACAAAGCAAGAAGCTTGAGAGTATGGACTTCTCAGTAGAGATGGAAACAGGTACTGGTAAAACCTATATATATCTAAAATCTATATTTGAAATGAATAGAAAATATGGGTTTACAAAGTTCATCATAGTAGTACCATCTATTGCAATCAAAGAGGGAACTAAAAAAACTCTTGATATTACAACTGAACATTTCAAGAGTACATATGACAATGTCAACTATGACCACTTTATATATGATAGCTCAAACTTAGAACAAGTAAGGGATTTTGCTACAAGTTCTGATATAAGAATAATGGTAATAAATATTGATGCTTTTAAAAAAAGTTTTACAGATCCAAGTAAAGATACTAAAGCAAATATAATACATAGACAAAATGATAGACTTAATGGACAAAAACCAATAGAGTTCATAGCCTCAACAAACCCTATAGTGATAATAGATGAACCTCAAAGTGTAGATAATACACCTAAGTCTAAAATCGCTATTGAAAAACTAAATCCACTTTGTAAGCTAAGATATAGTGCTACTCATAGTGAAAAATATAATCTTATGTATAAGCTTGATAGTATAGATGCTTATGAACAAAAGCTAGTAAAACAGATAGAGGTGGCAAGTATAGGGACAAGTGAGTCTTATAATCAAGCATATCTAAGATTAATCAGTGTGAAAGCAAAACCAAGAAGTGCAAAAATTGAGATAGATATAAGTAAAAATGCAAAAACCACAAGAAAAACTATCACTATAAAAGATGGAAGTGATTTATATGAACTATCAAATGGTAGAGATGTATATGATGAGTATAGTGTCATAGATATATATACCCAAAAGGGTAATGAATATGTTGAGTTTGGTAATGGTGAGGTTATTAAGCTAGGAGAAACAAAAGGTGGTATAGATGAAGATGTCATCAAAAGACTTCAAATAAAAAAGACCATAGAGGAACACCTAGATAAGGAACTAAGACTCAAATCAAAAGGGATAAAGGTATTGTCACTGTTTTTCATAGATAGAGTATCAAACTATAGACAATATAATGAAGATGGAAATCCTATAAATGGTAAATTTGCTGATTGGTTTGAAGAAGAGTATTTGTCTATAGTAAAAAAACCAAAATATAAAACTCTTGTTTGTGATATGGAAGTATCAAAAATACATAATGGGTATTTCTCAAGCGATAAAGGGAAATTAAAAGATAGCACAACAAGAGGTAATAAAAATGATGAAGATACTTTTGGTCTGATAATGAAAGATAAGGAAAAGTTGCTCTCTTTTGACTCTTCGCTTAGGTTTGTATTCTCTCATAGTGCTTTAAAAGAAGGGTGGGATAATCCAAATGTATTCCAAATATGTACACTTAATGAAACAAAGTCTGTAACAAAAAAAAGACAAGAGATAGGTAGAGGACTTAGAATATGTGTAGATCAAGAGGGTAAGCGAGTATATGGGTTTGATGTGAATACTTTGAGTGTGATGGCAAATGAGAGTTATGAGGATTTTGCTGCTTCATTGCAAAAAGAGATTGAAGATGAAGAAGGGATTAAGTTTGGAAGTTTGCAAGAGCATTCTTTTGCAAATATAGTCATAGAAAACACAGGTATAGAGCTTGAGTATTTTGGTGCTAAGAGTAGTGAAGATGTATATGGCTATCTAGTAGAACAAAACTACATAGATAAAAAAGGAAAAATCCAAAATTCATTAAGGCTTGATATAAAAGATAATAAATTCGAAGTTCCTCAAATATATAAAGAAGTCCAAACCCAAATAATTTCTATAATTAAAAAAATCGCAGGAAACTTAAATATCAAAAATGCAGATGATAAAGTAAGTGTTAGACTAAACAAACAAATACTTTTAGGCGATGACTTCAAAGAGCTATGGGAGAAAATAAAATACAAAACAACCTATAGAGTAAACTTTGATGCTCAAGAACTTATAAATACATGTGCGAAGAAAATACAAGATGAACTTCATCTTGGTAAAGTCAAATATATCTATTCAAAAGTCAAAAGTAAGATAGTGAGATCTGGTATAGAAATTGACTCTATACAAGAAAAAAATATTGGAGCAGAGTCTGTTGAGTATCCACTACCTGATATACTTACATATCTTCAAAATGAGACTAATCTCACAAGAAAAGATATAGCAGAGATTTTAGTAAAAAGTGGGCAACTTAAAAGTTTTAAAAACAATCCTCAAAAATTCATAGATAGAGCAGTAGAGATTATCAAAAAGACCATGAGTATATTTATTGTTGATGGTATCGAATATAAAAAGATAGGTGATTACTATGCTCAAGAGCTTTTCGAAGAAAAAGAGCTTACAGGCTATTTGAAGTCTAATATGATCGAAAATATAGAAAATAAAAGCATATATAACCATACTGTATATGACTCAGATATAGAAAAAGCCTTTGCAATGAAATTTAATGAAAATGAAGATGTGAAGCTTTTTACTAAACTTCCTAATTGGTTTAAGATAAATACTCCACTTGGCAACTATAACCCTGATTGGGCTGTATTGATTGAACAAGACAATCAAGAAAGACTTTACTTTGTAGTTGAGAGTAAGGGAAGCTTATCTGCTGATGACTTACGAAGTAGTGAAAAAGCTAAAATTGATTGTGGTAAAGAACACTTTAAAGCTATATCAACAGATGTAAGTTTCATTCAGTCAAACAACTATGAGAATTTCTCAGAGCATTTTTAGATAAGGTATAATATATGACTAAAATACAAGTACTTAAAAAATATTTTGGGTTTGATGAGTTTCGTCTTGTTCAAGAAGATGCTATAGATTTGATATTGGCAAAAAAAGATGTACTTACCATACTTCCAACTGGAAGTGGTAAGTCTCTTATATATCAGCTTCCTAGTCTCATGATGGATGGTGTGAGTGTTGTTATATCACCACTCATTGCACTTATGCAAGATCAAGTGATGAACTTAAAACATAGTGGCATAAGTGCCGAGATGATAAGCTCTCAAAACTCAAACGAACATAATAATCAAGTTCTAACTGACTTAAAAAACAACAAACTAAAGTTCTTATATGTAGCACCTGAAAGGCTTAGTAACGAGTATTTTTTAAATGAGTTAAGAAGTATGAATATCAATTTTTTTGTCATTGATGAGGCTCATTGTGTGAGTGAATGGGGACATGAGTTCAGAGATGACTATAGAAAGCTGGGGTTCTTAAAGAACTATTTCCCTGATATACCTATAGCGTGTTTTACAGCGACAGCAACTCTTAGTGTACAAAAAGATATACTAGCTACCTTATCAATAGATCCTAAGAATGTACTAAAAAGCAAAATCCAAAGAAAAAATCTAAACATCAAAGTACAAAAAAGAATGGGAAATGGGAAGACCCAAGTAAAAGAGTTCTTAAATACGCATAAAGATGAATGTGGAATAGTATATTGCTTTACAAGAAAAGAAACAGAGCAATTATCTGAATATCTTAATAAGAACGGCTTTGATACACTTTGCTATCATGCAGGAATAGCAAGTGAGAAAAGAGATAAGATTTTCTCAGACTTTAAAAACGAAAAAACAAAAATTGTAGTAGCTACTATAGCTTTTGGTATGGGAATAGATAAGAGTAATATCAGGTTTGTACTTCATACTTCTATGCCAAAAACCTTAGAGAATTATGTCCAAGAAATAGGCCGTGCAGGTCGTGATACACTGCCATCTGATACACTGCTTTTATATTCAAAAGCTGATGAAGTTGGTAAAAGAAGATTTATAGATGAACTCCCTGAATCAACATACAAAACAGCTAACTACAAAAAACTTGAACTCATGTATAGGTTTTGTATCTCTAGTAAGTGTAGACATAAGCAAATAGCATCATACTTTGATGATAAGATAGACGATTGCAACACTATATGTGACAACTGCCTAGCAGATGAAATAGAGTACCAAGATATAACTATAGAAGCACAAAAGTTTTGCTCGTGTGTGCTTAGATGTGAGCAAAAGTTCGGTGCTGGATATATCATAGATGTACTAAGAGGCTCAAAAATAAAAAGAATACTAGACTTCGGACATGATAGTCTAAGTGTATACGGTATAGGTAAAGAATACTCCAAAGATCAGTGGAGTAGTATAGTAGATGTACTTCTTGATATAGAAGCCCTGTATCAAGATGAATACAAAGTACTCAAGCTTTCAAATATAGGCGTAAAAATCCTAAAAAAAGAGCAAAATGTACAAATAAATCCAGAATTCCTAAAAGAACACAACTCAAAAGAAACAGAAGAAAGCTCAAGAGTAGTAAATACCACACTAGAAGAATTCAAAGCCATAAGAAAAGAACTTGCAAAAGAGGAGGGTATACCAGCATATATGGTATTTAGCGATAAAACTCTAATCGAAATATCTAATACTTTGCCTACGAATGATGAAGAGTTTTTAAAAATCTCTGGAGTAGGAGAAATGAAACTTGAAAAGTATTCAGAAGTGTTTTTAAATGCTAGTAAAAAACTAAAAGAAAGCGGAGCCAAAGAACTAAAAATTCTGAGTAAAACATACCTAGAAACTTTATCTTTAATAAAGGAGGGACTTTGTCTTGATGCTATAATCACCAAAAGAGAGTTTAAACAAAGTACTATCATTGCTCATATAATTGCTCTTACTGATAATGAGTATATGGAACTAGAAGATAAAAATAGACTATTAAACCCGATAAAAGAAACTTTTGATAAAGATATCAAGGCTTGGGTGGAAGAGGGATTGAAGAGTCATGATATAGCTACGCTTAAGCAGGGGCTTAGTGTTTATGGGATGGTGTTTGAATAAACATATCCTGATGGAGTGTATAAAGCATATCAAAATGGTTATTATGTTGAAGCTATTGAGTATCTTCTTTGGGTTTTTATATCTTCACTTAAACACAATATCAAAAAATATTGACAATTTTTAATATATTCTATTTGCTAAATTCTAAATGTATTTTGCAAAAAAGGACATACCTTTTTAAGGTTTTTCAAGACAAACTCTAGAATATGATTCGGGTAAAATTTTAGCAAACTCGAAAATAATTTTTATGAGATCCTTAACCGAACTGCTAGTAAGTTAAAGTTGAACAAAAATTTTTAATAAATAGAACTTTGCTATAATAAACTTTGAATTTTTAAAGGTATATTAAGAACTATGAAAATTATAAAAACAATAGATAATGATTTTTTTGAAAAGTTTGATGAAGTCTTAGGTCGTGGTAGCATGGACTTAGATAATGTATCATCAACAGTAAACAGTATAATTAATGAAATTAAAACAGATGGGGACAAAGCTCTTTATACACATATCGAGAAATTTGATGCTTGGAAACCTTTAAGTACAGATGACCTTCTAATAGATACAAAAGATATGAAAGAAGCTTATGAAAACTTAGATACCCATTTAAAAGAAGCTCTTCATACAGCATATAGAAGAATATATTCATATCATGAAAAACAACTTCCAAAATCATGGATGAGCTATGAAGATAATGGAAATGTATTGGGACAAAAAGTAACTCCTGTAAAAAATGCAGGTCTTTATATCCCTGGTGGTAAAGCTGCTTATCCAAGTAGCCTTCTTATGAACGCAATTCCTGCTATTGTAGCTGGTGTGAAGAATATCGTAGTTTGTACTCCTACACCTAAAAATGAGGTAAATTCACTTCTTCTTGCAGCTCTTCATATATGTGGTATATCAAGAGCTTTTAAAGTTGGAGGAGCGAGCGCCATAGCTGCTATGGCTTATGGAACTGACAGCATCCCAAAAGTTGATGTAATAACAGGACCTGGTAATATATATGTAGCCTGTGCAAAAAAAGCAGTTTTTGGTGAAGTCAATATCGATATGGTTGCGGGTCCAAGTGAGATAGCAATTATAGCAGATGAGAGTGCAAATCCAGAGTTCTTGGCTATTGACTTATTATCTCAAGCTGAGCATGATGAGATGGCAAGCTCTATACTTGTGACTACTTCAGAGGAATTAGCAAATAAAACAAAAGACGAGGTATACAAAAGATTAGAAACTCTCAAAAGAAAAGATATAGCAAGAAAATCAATAGAAAATAGAGGAGTAATAATAATCACTCAGACTCCTATGCAAATTATAGATATTGTCAATTCTCTTGCTCCTGAACATCTTGAACTTGCTATTGCAAATCCTTTTGATATGCTTCCTTTTATTGATAATGCTGGAGCTATATTTATGGGACATAATACACCTGAAGCAATTGGTGATTATATAGCAGGACCAAATCATACTCTTCCTACTGGTGGAACAGCAAGATTTTTCTCTCCTTTAGGAGTTGAGAATTTCATGAAAAAGAGTTCTGTCATACATATGAGCTATATGGGATTAAGTGAGCTAGGAAATAAGTGTGCATTAATGGCTGATAAAGAAGATTTAGAAGCTCATAAGCTCTCAGTATTAGAAAGACTGAAATGAAAATAGTATTTGATAACTATAATCACGATAAAGAGTGTACATCTCTTTGGGGGTTTAGTTTATATGTAGAAGAACACAAACTTCTTTTTGATACTGGAAGTAATGGACGAGTATTACTTGCAAACATCAAAAAAATGGGTATAGACGTAAGCGATATTAAATATATATTCATTACTCATACTCATTGGGATCATATGGGTGGAATTGATTCTATTATTGAGCTTAATAGTGATTTGACGGTATTTTTACCCAAAAGTATGTCTAGAAACTTTGTAAAAGATTTAGAAACTCAAGTAAAAGAAGTAATTGTCTGTGGTGAAAAACCTGAAAAAATTTTTGATGGTGTATATACTACTGGAACTATGAAAAAAGATAGAAGTATAGAAGCAGAACAGTCTCTTATCTTAGATAATGAATATCCCGTGCTTATAACAGGATGTAGCCATAATGGTATAGACAATGTAGCCAAAGTAGCAAGAGATGCATTAAATAAAGACTTAAAAGCAGTTGTAGGTGGACTCCATTTACGAATTGCAAGTGAAAAAAAGATATTAGATGTGATTGATAAATTAAAAGAACTTGGAGTTGAGAAGACTGTACCAACACATTGTGCTGGTGATTTATGTATAGAATTATTTGAAAAACATTTTGGTGAGGGCTATATCAAAGGTGGAGCAGGAAAGGTATTTACACTATGAAGTTTAACTCATATTTAAATAAAATAAAAGAATATGTTGCTGGAAAACCAATTGAGCAAATAGCTAGAGATTATCAATTAAATACGAAAGACATAATAAAGCTAGGTAGTAATGAAAACCCTTATGGGCCAAGTCCCAAAGTAATACAAACATTAAAACAAAATTCTAATAGTGTACATATGTATCCAGATGATAGTTTTTATGAACTAAAATCAGTGTTAGCTAAAAAGTTTGACGTAAATGAAAACGAGATTATATTTGGATGTGGAAGTGATCAGATAATTGAACTTGCCGTTCGTGCAAAAGCAAAGATTGGAGACAATGTCTTAACAGCAGGTTTGACTTTTGCGATGTATAAAATAGCAGCGCAGAGTGTTGGAGCAAATCTAATTAAAACAGATAGCTTAATACACAATCTAGATGAGCTATACACAAAATATAAAAAAGATAATCCTAGTGTTATATTTTTGTGTCTTCCAAATAATCCAATTGGAGACTGTTTGGATACAGATGAAGTTTATAGCTTCTTAGAAAAAATTGATAGTGAAACATTAGTATTTGTAGATGGAGCTTATCAAGAATTTGCTAGCTATAAAGACAAAAAGAAACATATAGATATAAAAGACTTAATAAATAGATTTGACAATGTAGTATATTCTGGAACATTCTCAAAGCTTTATGGCTTGGGAGGTATGAGAATAGGGTATGGTATATCCAAAAGCAAAAACTTAAAAGCTCTATATAAGCTTAGACCTCCTTTTAATGTAGCAAGTTTGTCAATTTCGGCTGCACTTAGTGCCTTAGAAGATGAAGACTATATTAATGAATATTTAAAACACAATTTAGATCAAATGAAAAGATACGAAGATTTTATTGTCTCAAAAGGTTACTCTTTTGTAGATAGTTATACTAACTTCATTCAACTTGAGTTTAAAGAAGATATTAATTCATCAGTACTTGCAAGTGAACTTATGAAAAGAGGTATTATCATAAGAGATATGTCTTCATACGGAATAAATGGTATCAGAATAACAATAGGAACTTCATTACAAAACGATATTGTTCTTAAAAACTTAGATGAATTACTCTAAATATTATGAAAAATATTGATTTAGAAATAATGGTGGGATTTGCCGAGGAGTTGGCAAACCTTGCAAGTAAAGTAACTCTTAAGTATTTTAGAATCCCTCAATCAGTAGAAACTAAATCCAATACTATCTCAAATATGGCATCTATTGCAGATACCGAGGCTGAAGACGCTATGGTTGAGCTTATCAAGGAAAAGTTTCCTGAATTTGGAGTTATTAGAGAAGAGGGAGATGATATAATATCAAAGAATGGATACAACTGGGTACTTGATCCAATTGATGGTTCCAGTTCATTTCTTGCTGGACGTGCTATATGGGGAACATTAATAGCTCTTGTTGATCCCAATAATGAGGTCATTTTAGGAGTGATGGATCAGCCATATACTAAAGAAAGATGGGTTGGAGCTAAAAATGCTCCTACTTTGCTTAATGGACAAGAAATTTCTACAAATAAATCAAGCGACCTAAATCAAACAATACTAGCAAAAACAACACCTCATATGTTTATAACTAATAAACAAAAAGATGTACTTAAAAAAATAGAAAATTTATGTGGTGGAAAATCTATTTGGGGAGGAGACTGTTATAGTTATGCTAGTCTAGCAAGTGGTTATTCTTCACCTATGACTGTCTTAGAATCTGATATGAACTTTTATGATTTTGCAGCTCTTATTCCTATTATACAAGGTGCTGGTGGGAGGATTACAAATTGGCAAGGAAATTCTTTAAAGCTAGAAGATAAAGAAGTTTTGGCAACTTCTAATGAAGTTTTACATAAGTTAGCTATAGAGCATATTAATAATCATTGACAAAACAATATAAAAAACAATATAATAGCTAATATACTATTTGTAAAGGATTTTTATGTATAAGAATGTAAAACCAGTAACTTTTACTTTACCTTTTGATTTAATTGATGATATTGATAATATTGCACTATCACTTAAAAAGAAAAAAACAACTATTGTTAAAGAAGCTCTTGAAATGTATCTTGATTATCAAGACCTTAAAATAGCTGAGTCTAGATTGACAGATGGAGATGATGAAGTGATTGAATCAGAAGACTTTTTTAATGAGTTATAAGCTTAAGTTCAAAAAAAGTGTTAAAAAAGATTTTAAAAATATAAATAAATCAGATACAAAATTCATACAAAATTCTTTAGAACTTTTTATCTGTAACTTTTCAAAAAATTATGAAAGAGAACTATTAAAAAATAATAAAATCAAAAAACTAAAATCTAACCAAAAAGATCTGTATAGATTAAAACTAAGAAGTTATAGGGTTATTTATAAAAAAGAAGATGGGGAATTAATAATATTAGTTCTTAATGTTAAATCAGGAGAAAATTCATACAAAGACATTTAAAACTATTTAATAGATAAAAGCAGATATAAAAATACTTAGATTTTACTTAGGTTTAGATAAAATCCCATAATACGATAAAAGACCTAAAAAAGGCTTATAATGAAAGAAATAGCTAGAAAAACAAAAGAAACAGATATAAAAGTAAAACTTGATGTCTACGGAACTGGTAAAAGTAAAATTGATACGGGAGTTGGTTTTTTTGATCATATGCTTGAAGCATTTGCTAAACATTCATTAGTAGACCTTGAAATATCATGCAAGGGTGACACTCATATAGACTTTCATCACTCAGTTGAAGATACAGGTATAGTAATAGGTAAAACACTAAATAAAGATATATTTCCAGTGAGTGGTATTGAGAGATTTGCAAATGCTCGAGCAATACTTGATGAAGCTATGGTTGAATGTGTTATTGATGTTAGTAATAGACCATTTTTGCACTTTGAACTTGATATTGAGGGTAAAGTAGGCGATTTTGATGTTGAGCTTGTAGAAGAGTTTTTTAGGGCGATTTGTTTTAATGCAGGGTTTAGTATGCACTTAACAATGATTAGAGGTAAGAATAAACACCATATAATTGAATCAGCATTTAAAGCTCTCGCACTAGCTTTTAGACAGGCTATTAGTAAAAATGATAGAATTTCTACTCCTAGTACAAAAGGGGTACTTTAATATATGATAAAACTTATTGTTCTTGATGTAGATGGATGTTTAACTGATTGTAAGATGATATATACAGATAATGGACTCAGTGCAAAACATTTTAATGCAAAAGATGGTCTTGGTATGAGGTCGTGGCTTCATTTGGGACGTAAAATCGCTATTATTAGTGGTGGTAAGTCAGGAGCTATTGAAAAAAGAGCAAATGACTTAGGTGTGAATTATATATACATGAGAGAGTGGGACAAATTAACTAGACTCAAAGAGATAGTAAAAAAAGAAAATATTAGCTTGGATAATGTAGCAGTTATTGGGGATGATATGAATGATTATAAAATGATGAAAGCAGTTGGAAAAACTTATGCTCCAAGTGATGCTGTAGAATTTATTCGTGATTATGTTGATACTGTTGTGAGTTCACGTGGTGGAGAAGGTGCTATAAGAGATATGATTGAAGATTTAATCAAACAAGAAGATTTATTTAGTGAATATATCAAACTTTGGAATTAAGTGGTTGCTAATTGAAAGTACAAGTTCTTGTTTTATTATTTGTAGGGCTTGTCCTATTTGTTAGTCTTGAAATACCTATTTCATCAAATACTTTTAACTTAGCTAAACAAAAAAATATTCCTATGATAGAGTTTAATGGAGTTGAGTTCTTTGATATAGAAGATGGGATTTTAGTTCAGGACTTTAATGCCAAGAATTATAAGAAATATGAAGAATATGACATAGCAGATGATGTAAATGCACAAAAAATTGATAATAATATGTATAGTATACGTGCAAAGAATATCAAAAGCAAAGATGATAATATATACTTTAATGAAAAAGTATATTTTGAAGTTAAAAATACTTTTAAACTTTATGGCTCAGACATGATATATGAAAAGTCAAAGAATATATTAAGTAGTAAAAAGTCTTTTAGGTTAAAACAAAATAATAATGTTTTATTAGGTGAGTCATTTGTATATAATATAAATACTAAGAAATTAAATGCAAATAAGATAAAAGCTAAACTTATAAGTCCAAGGTAAATGAAATGAAAAAAATAATATTTTTAATTGTAACAACAATATTGAGTGCTAATAGTTCACTTAATATAGAAGCTGATAAGTTTGAAGCAAATGTAAAAAAACTTGAATCAAAGTTTGTAGGTAATGTATACATATCAAAAGATAATAATAATATCTTTGCTGATAAAGTAACTGTAAAACTTAGGAATAATAAAAAACCTATAAGCTATGTAGCCCAGAAAAATGTAAAAATCAATATATCAATGAATGGTAAAAAGTATGAAGGCAATACAGATAAACTATCTTATTTTGTAGATTCAGGTATATATAGACTTGAAGGAAATTCAAAATTAAAAGAGCTGAATACTACAAATGTAGTAACTGGTGATAAAATAATAATAGATACAGAACATTCTGTTTATAAAATAGAGGGTGATGATACAAAAAGAGTTGAGTTCATATATAATATTGACGAAAAAGAGTAAAAATAAATGATTAAAATAATACAAGCGTCTTTCAATAAGTCTTCACAAAGTATAAATGATTCTGTATATGAGGGTATTTCAGAAGTTGTATTTCTAGGACGTAGTAATGTTGGTAAGAGTTCATTTATAAATGCGTTAACGAATCATAAAGGACTTGCTAAAAGTTCTTCAACTCCTGGTAAAACTAGACTTATAAATTTCTTTGATATTAAGTACAAAAATGATGAAGATGATATGACTTATGATTGTAGATTTGTTGATCTTCCAGGATTTGGGTATGCAAGAGTATCAAAGTCAGAAAAACATCAATGGCAAAAGAATTTGATGGAATTTATTAAAAATAGAGTTTCACTAAGAGTGTATATACATTTGCGAGATGCCAGACATCCAGCACTTGATATCGATAATGAAGTAGCAGAGTTTCTTAAGACTATTAAAAGACCTGATCAAGAAATAGTAACAATATTCACAAAATCAGATAAACTAAATCAATCATCAAAATCAAAGCTCTTGCGTCAAGTAGAAAATTCTTTTGCAGTATCAAATGTAAAAAAAAGTAATATCAATAAAGCGAATGAAAAAGTATTTAATTTACTTTTTACATAGGTTATAAATGAGAAAAATAAAAAGCCAAAAAACAAAAGAATTATTCCTTTTTTTTGTACTTTTTACATATATTATATTTAGTTCTGTTTACGGACTTCTAAGTCCATTTTTGGGTGTTATTTATTGCTATTTTATATTTAATCTTAAATATCTTGAAATTAAAAAAAAGTATTTTTACTTATTGCTTGTTTTTACCATTCTTTTTGAAGTAAATCATGGATTTTTTATGTTTAGCTCATTTGCTACTTTTATACTTCTATATTTTATGTTTATAGATGAAAACAATCCAAAACAATACAATTTAAAGTCATTAATATTTGGTTTTATTGTTTTATCTTATATCTTTTTTTATTATTTTAATTATCTATTATCATATCTTTTTGGATTAGAATATCCAGTTTTGGGTTTTCATTATATTCAATATATCATAATTGATTTTTTAATCGCATTGGTGCTTTTTTTATGAAAAATAGACTTAAGTTTGTAATATTTTTCATGATTTTAGTTCTTACTATACTCATAGCAAGACTATTTCATATATCTGTAAACAAATATGATTACTACAAACAACAAGCATATAACTTGACTGTTCACTCTGAATATATAGCTCCTATAAGAGGTATGATTACAGATAGGTATGATAATAAGCTAGCAGTTAATAAGCTAGGCTTTGCTATATATATAAAACCTAATCTTAGATATAAATCTAGGAGAGATATACTTAAACGTGAAGTTGATTTTATCGTTGATATTTTTGATTATTTAGATAAAGATAAGTTAATTAAAACATATCTAAAAAAAGATTCACCATATAATCATAACTATATCAATATAGTGAATTTTATTGACTACAATGACATGCTTAAAAATTATACAAAATTTTTATCTCGTGCAAACATCAAAGTAAAATCAACATCAAAAAGATTTTATCCATATAAAGAAGTGTCTTCACATGTTATAGGCTATGTAGGTAAAGCTAACAATAAAGATATCCAAAAAAACAAAACTTCAAAATACACAGGATATATTGGGAAGAATGGTTTAGAAAAATATTATGATGCATACTTACAAGATAGTGTAGGTAAAAGAGAGATTCAAGTAAATGCACTTAATATTGAACTAAAAGAATTAGCTCAAACAAAACCAAAAAAAAGTAATATTCGCTCAACTATAGATATAAATCTACAATCACAAATTTCTAAAATGTTTAATGAAGAAAATAAAAGTGGTGTTGCTATAGTAATGGATATCAGTGATGGTGCTATATTAGCAGCTGGAAGTTATCCTGAGTATGATCTTAATACGTTTGTTGATGGTATTAGTCACGAAGAGTGGAATATACTCAGAAATGATTTTGACCATCCTTTTATAAATAAAATAATTAATGGTAAATATCCACCAGGTTCTGTCATAAAAATGGGAGTTGCAGCTTCACTTCTTTTTAATAATATTACTACAAAGAGTGAAACTAAAGATTGTAATGGATCTATAAATGTAGGAAAAAAACAAAGAACATTTAGATGTTGGAAAGATAAAAAGGGTCATGAAAAAGTTGATTTAACAAAAGCATTAGCCCAGAGTTGTGATGTATATTTTTATGAAAACTCATTAAAGTTGGGTATTAATAACATGGGGAAGACTCTTAAAAGGTTTGGATTTGGTGAGTATACAGGAGTAGACCTTTGGGGTGAATCAAGAGGTATTTTACCAAGCAGAGATTGGAAAAAAAATAGGTATAAAGAGTCTTGGTTTATGGGTGATACTGTAAATACATCTATAGGACAGGGATACTTCCTAGTAACTCCTCTTCAAGTTGCTAAATATATGGCTGTATTAATAAACAAAAAAGATATTACACCACATTTTATAAAAGCAATAGATGACGAAGAAATAATATTTGAGCAAAAAGAGATATTTACAAAAGATGAAAAACAAAAACTAGAACTGCTTAAAGAAGGTATGTTTGGAGTTGCTAATGATAAAAAAGGTACAGCTTATTGGCATCTTCTTAATACTCCGTACCAAATAGGTGCAAAAACAGGAACAGCACAAGTAATTGGTATACCAAAAGATGAAAAAGAAAGAATGAAAGAAGAAGAGTTAACATACTATCATAGATCACACGCTTGGATGTCTACATATGGACCATTTGAAAATCCAAAGTATGTAGTTGTAGTTCTTGTTGAACATGGTGGACATGGTGGGAGTGCTACTGGAAATATAATTTCAAATATATATAAATATTTGGATGAAAATAAGTTACCACTTCTAGGTAATGAATAAAATTTGTTTGAAATTCTAAAAAGGATATTTTTATGAAAATACTATTTTCTCCAAGTGAAGAAAAATTAAGTAAAAATAATTTTGATGTATTAGGTCAAAATAGTTTTGCATTTAAAGACTATGAAAATAAAAAAGAGTTAATAGATATATATAATAATAACCTCAAACTAAGCGATGAAGAAATATCAAAAATGACAGGTATAAAAGATCCTAAGAAATTTGAGATTTATAAAAAAGACATTTATACTTTAAGAACAAATTATGCAATTAAACTATATACAGGTGTAGCATATAAGTATCTTGATTTTGATTTACTTAAAAATAGTGAACAAAAATATATATTTAATAATGTTGTTATCTTTTCAAATCTTTTTGGTGCTATAAAAGCGGATGACAAAATACCAAATTATAAGCTAAAACAAGGACAGAATTTAGGTTCATTTAAAATTGATAAATATTATAAAGAAGTTCAAAGTAGTATATTAGACAAATATTTCAAAGATGAAGATATATTAGATCTAAGAGCTGGAGTATATGAAAAATTTTATCAAATAAAAAAGCCATATATAACTTTAAAATTTCTAAAAGAAGGTAAAGTTGTATCCCATTATTCCAAAGCATATAGAGGAGTAATACTAAGACTTTTAGCTGGGATGAATATAAAAAAAATAGATAATTTTGAAAAATTAAAATTTAAGAATATGATTTTAGTTGATAGCAAAACAGAAAAATTCAAAACAGAGTATTCGTATGAAATACTATAAGGAAAACAACTATGACATCACTTAATTTACCAAATATTTTAGCAATATTACGAATATTATTAGCGCCATTAATGCTTTTTTTCTTTGTTTCTCGTGATTTAGTTATATTTGAAAATATTCACTATTCTTGGCTTGATTACGCAGCAGCTTTTATTTTTGTAATTGCTAGTGTTACTGACTTTTTTGATGGCTTTATAGCAAGATCGTGGAATCAAATAACAGTCCTTGGAAGTATTCTTGATCCACTTGCTGATAAGTTACTTGTTTTGGCTGGATTCATAGGGCTTGTTTATATTGATAGAGCAAATGTATGGGTTGTGTATTTGATATTAAGCCGTGAATTTTTTATTACAGGACTTCGTGTAGTAGCAATTAGCCAGAATAAAGACGTAAGTGCATCTTTTATTGGTAAATCAAAAACAGTAGCTCAAATGTTTGCAATCGGATTTTTGACGATGGACTGGACTGGTGGAACTATACTTTTATATATATCTCTGTTTTTGAGTCTTTACTCAGCTTATGAATATGTAGTAGGTTATGCTAAAAAAGGTTAATTGTGAATTTTAAGCTTATTCATAAACATTTACTTAAATTTTTAGAAAATGAAGTAAAAAAGACTGGACTTAAAAATGTAGTCTTAGGTCTTAGTGGTGGTATTGATTCGGCTGTTGTAGCTGTACTTGCTAAAGAAGTTTTTGGATCAGACTTAGAATGTATTATGATGCCAGCATCAGTAAGTTCAAAAGAGAGTTTAAGTGATGCAAATGAATTAATAAATAAGTTTGATTTAAACTCAAGTTTAGTTAGTATTGAACCATATATTCAAACTTATAAAAAAGAGAACGTGTTTAACAACCTTGAACTTGGCAACTTTATGGCTAGAATTAGAATGATAACCCTATATGATAAATCGGCTAAAAATAGTGCTCTTGTATTAGGTACAAGTAATAAAAGTGAGCTTCTTTTAGGCTATGGTACTATATACGGTGATCTTGCAAGTGCTATTAATCCTATAGGTGATATGTATAAAACTTGGATTTTTGGATTTGCTGGGTATTTAGGTGTGCCTAAAAGCATTATAATAAAGCCACCGTCGGCGGACTTGAGAGAAGATCAAAGAGATGAAGCTGACTTAGGAGCAAGTGATTAAAAATTT
>CACVAW010000036.1 GCA_902727925.1 uncultured Campylobacterales bacterium
ATACAAAATATTTTTTCAAATCTATATCATGACTAAACAGTGTTTATTCTATTCGTATGTATGAACTTTTAAAACAATATGAATTTAGAAAAAATAGAAATTTTGAGATAGAAGATTTAAGGTTTTTGCTAAATATTTGAAAAGGGAAGTATGATAGATATTTTGATTTTAAGAAGAGAGTTTTATTACCATCTCAAAAAGAGCTAAAAGAAAAAACTGATATATCTTTTGAATTTAAAGAAATAAGAGAGGCTAGAAAAGTTGTAAGACTTGAGTTTGATATTATTTCTGAAGATAAAACTATCTCAAAAACTTCAAACAGTTTAGATAGCTCAATAGAGCAAACTCTAAAAACAAAACTTTCACTAAATAATACACAAATAAAAACTGTTTTAAAACAGTATGAGATAGATTACATACAGAGGAATATAGACTATACTTTATCTCAAAGAAGTATCAAAAATATACCTTGATATTTTCTAAAAGCACTAGAAAAAGATTTTTGACAAACTCTTTTTATGCAAAAGGAGATTAAAGCAAAAGAGAAAAAGATATCTGATGAAAAACTAAAAAATGATGAAGAGTTAAAACAACAAGAACAACTAAAAAAAGCTAAACTTGAAAAGTTTATTGAAGATAGGTGAGATGAACTTTTGGAGTATTTACCTGAGTTTATAGAGTCTAATAGGTTTATGCTTGAAAGACTTGGTTTAGATTTAGAAGATGAACACAGGCTTTTAAGTCTTATTAGATGAGAAGATACTAGTGTGAAGTGAGTTAAGCCTTTGTTTTTAGGGTTTTTGTCTTCGAGGGTTAAAGAGGATTAAAAGTCGTAATTTACAACCTTAAAACCAACCAACCCTTGCAAATCATCATTTAATTCATAAACTAACTCCTACTAAATGTAGGAGAAAAAAATGAATTACGAGGAAGCAAGAAAAAAGTTTGTAGATACAATAGTGAAAGGAACAAATAGATTCAGACCTTGGGAAGTCTTTACAGACTTTTGTCATATGGGAGCAATTAGTTTGTATCAACCATTAAAAAAATCACAAGAACTTGAAGCTGAGTATTTAAAAATAGTTGGCAAATACTCTAAAGAAGAAGCTCAGATATTTCCTGAGTTATTATCTTTGGTTGTCATAGCTTTAAGTGATAGGATGGGTGATTTTTTAGGGGAGTGTTTCACAGACCTTGATTTAGGTTCTAAATATAAAGGTCAATTTTTTACCCCTTATCCTATAGCTAAGTTTATGGCTTTGTCATTAGGTGAAAGTGGTAAAGAGATTGAAAAAACTAGTGATCCTGCTTGTGGTTCAGGTTGTATGTTAATAGCACGAGCTGATTCTTTACAAGGTATGAAAATAAATTATCAAAAAAGGATGTTAGTTCAAGCAGTTGATATAGATAGTTTATGTGTATCAATGTGTTATATACAACTATCTCTTTTACATATTCCTGCTGAAGTTATACATGGTGATAGTTTAACTTTAGAAGTTTATAAAAGATGGTACACACCTGCTTATATTATGAGTGGGAATAGTCTTTATCCAAAAAATGAAAAAGATAATTCTTCAAGTGAAGATAATAGTAAAAAAGAATCTTATACAAAAGAGCAATTAAAAAACTTTTCAAAAGGTACACTTTTTTAAAAGGAGAATATAGGGTTTTACGGAAGTAAAACTCTTTTTATTTACTACTAATTTTTAGAATAGTTTAAGTTTATACTTAAAAGATTAATTTTATTTTAGCTACTATATACGATTAGGAGTTTATAAAATGAAAAAATCACTATTAATATTATCATTAACTTTATTGTTTGTAGGCTGTGATATGTCTTCAAGTGGAGTCGCAGAAGCAGAAAGAGAACTTGAAGAAAGAGCTATTCAAGAAGAGATAGATGATTATAGAAGAACCTTACCGATTACTGATTTAAACCATCCTGAATATGTTTTACCACAAGACCCTGGAAGTGCTGGGAAAGATGAGCTACTAGGAATAGATAGTAATGATAATGGAATTCGTGATGATGTAGAGATTTATATCTATAATAGATATAAAAACGAACCAAATCATAAAAGAGTATTAATAGCAATAGCATCGCAATACGCAAAAGCAACCCAAAAGATACTAGTAGACCCTAAAAATGCTTATGATAATGAAACTTATAAGATTATGGATAATGCAGGAGATTGTAAGTGGTATTTTTATGATAAACATGATGAACAATCTAATCTAAAATCATATGAACTTGTTCAATTCTCGATAAATAATAATCCTTATGATGAAAAACTTAAAGATAAAATATATAATACAAAAGAAAGAATCCAAGAAAAATTCAAATACGAAGAGTCATTAGGAGGAAAAATTTATCCAGACACTTCTCATGATCTTATTAAATGTGAAACAAATCTAGATAAATTAGGTGAAATTTAAAAATGAGGGTTATATTTTTATTACTGGTATGCATACTCTCAGTTGAATCTGTATTAGCAAATGATATAGATGAAAGAAAACTTGATATTTATTTTGGTAATGGTCTTTTTAATAGTAAAGATACAGCTAATGATTATCGAAAATTTTTAAAAAAAACACTTGATAAAACATTCATAAACAAAGACTCTTACCTAAACAAACACATAAATTTTCACACATCACATAACTGGGATAAAGGTCTAGCACAAGATAGCCTAGAACTAATCTACCAACTAAGCGAAAACGGACAACTAGACCTAAATACTACTGGGTATTTTGAACTCATGTCAGAAGTACTAGGAGTTAGTACTCCAGCAATAGTAGGGATAACAGTACTATCAGAGCTTTATGACTTAGTAAGAGAAAACCGAATAAAAACAGTAGAACAAGAAAACATAGATGAAATGCTTAATAACTATAAAAGCACAAGCTTTCAAAAAGGTCATAGAGTACTACTTGTAACTCACTCTCAAGGTGGGATATTTGCAAACAAAGTATATTCTAAATTAGATGGATATCAAGACTACTTCAATAATATTCATGTTGGCTCAGTTGCTTCAAGCGTAGCTAATGGAGATGCTTTTGTTACACTCAAGAGTGACTTAGCAGTAAAGCTTTCTAATGGATTAGTTGGTGATTTAAATAATACAAATGGAGCTGAGGGTCATGGGTTCTTAACTGCATACCTTGCAGGTGACAATAGTAGTCAACTAATATCAAGCTTAGCTAAAAGCCATATAAATAGATTAAAAAATAAAGAAAGCCAATGGGTAGTAAAAAGTGAAGATAACGAAAATAGTTGTCAGCACAGATTAAAGCTAACTCATGATTTTGATACAACTCTTGATGATGAGATAGAAGATGTATATCCGTTTGATAAAAACTCAGGATTAGTTTACAAGTTAGAAAACAACCGTACAAATGAACAAGAGTATATAAAAGGTGATAAAAAAGGTGAAGTTATAGGTTCACATATAGACTTTATAAATGTTGCTACAAATAAGTGTCATGATATAAATAATAGTGTTTGTTATAAACTAACTAAAACAAATCAAGAAATAGATATGGACATAGAAAAACCAAGATATGAAATTATTCATGAGTATCATAAGGGAACTTGTAATTATAGAGTTTTATTAAAAGACTTGTATGCTGGTTGGGTATATGATAATGTATATCCTTTTAGCAAGAGTGCTTCTTATGTATATGATGTATTAGACAATAATGGAGATACAAGCAAGGTAAGCTCTAGTAGTTGTAAAGGAACAGATATAAAACTAACCATACCAGAGCATGAGTGTTATGAGTTAAACAATACATCAGAAAAAATATACAAAGATATAACAATCACAAAAACAGAGACGATAAACGAATGTAAAACTGAGAGGATAACAGGCTCTAAAGGCTATAGTTATTGGGAAGATTTTTGTGATTATAGTGTTGTTATTAATGATTGGATTAAGTCAGAGTGGGACTGGGTAGATGATAGCTTAAAGCCGTGTGAGTTTCCAAAAGAAGATGGTGTTTCATTCTCAAAAGAAGTCCCTGAGGGGTATAGTCTTAAAGCAGAGAGTATGTCAGAGTCTAATACTGCAAAGTTAGTTTATGATTCTACTAATGAGAATGCTGTTGATGTTGCTTATATTGTGGGTCAAGCTAGATGTTATAGTTCTCTTTTGCGTGGTAGTAGTAGCTCTATAAAGTATCAGGCTACTGTGAATAAGGGTTATGAGACTAGTTCTATTACGAGTCAGGTTTGGGAAAAATCTAATTAAGGTAAAAAAGATTTAAAAAAAGGAAGTACTTTATCAGTACTTCCTTATTACACAAAGAGCCTTTGGATCAATTAGTTCTGAAGAAAAATGATTACGCATAGGTCTTAGTATCTCTTGAAAACTAGAATATGTTTCTTTACCAATTCCTTTATGGAATAGATAAACATCACCGTCTTTATAGATTTCAAAACAATAATCACCAATAACTACAGAACCTTTAAATCTTGGATAAATTTTTTGTAGCTTATACCATTCCATTTTATAATTGAGAGCTCTGAACAAAAGATAAAGAAAAGTGAGAATTAGTTAAAATAGTAATCAAAGAAAAGAGAAGGGTAAAAAGATGCAAGATAGTTTTTTTGATTATGCGATGAGAGACCAGGGCGGTA
>CACVAW010000037.1:0-16750 GCA_902727925.1 uncultured Campylobacterales bacterium
TTTAGTTTATATTTTAACTCATCAAGTTTTTCATGTGTGACTGAAGATATAGGGAGTACAAATAGCGGTTCTTTTATATCTGGAGCAATAAACTCATCAGGTTCTTTAAAATCAATTTCATTTTTAAATTCAGATACTATATTTTCATACTCAGGATTAGCATCTATTTTTGTGACAGCTACAGCATAAGGTTTGTTTTGCATTTGAGACGAAAAACTTACAAGTTCAATTTTTAGTTTTTCATACTGTTCTTGTAGTGTTCTGTAGTTTGTAATATCTAATACAAACAGTAAAAATGTAGTTCTTTCAATATGCTTTAAGAACTCTATCCCAAGACCCTTACCGTCACTTGCTCCTTCTATAATTCCAGGTATATCAGCCATTACAAAAGAGCTTATATCGTCTATATTTATTACTCCTAGATTTGGAGTTAGTGTAGTAAACTCATAGTTTGCTATTATAGGTTTTGCATTTGATACAGATGATATCAAAGTAGATTTACCAACATTTGGAAATCCCACAAGACCAACATCGGCTATAAGCTTTAGCTCTAACCTTAGATTTAGCTCCATCCCTGGAAGTCCTGGTTGTGCGTATGTTGGCTTTTGATTTGTTGAGCTTCTAAAGTGCCAGTTCCCCATACCACCTTTACCACCCTCAAGTATTGTTTGCTCTTCTTTATTTTCTAATAAGTCTAATATTATCTCACCTGTATCGATATTGGTTATTTGTGTTCCAGGTGGAATTTCTAATACTAAGTTCTCACCTTTTTTACCATACATCTTTCTACCCATTCCAGGTTGTCCATTTTTGGATTTAAGTATATGGTGACCTCTATATCTTGAAAGTGTATGTAAGTCTTTATTTACTACGAATATGACATCTCCCCCACGTCCACCATCACCTCCATCAGGTCCACCTTGAGTTGCGAATTTTTCTCTTCTAAAAGATACAGCTCCAGCTCCACCTTTACCTGAACTTACAGCTATTTCAACTTGATCAATAAACATTTATGTTTGCCTTTTATACTTTTTGTATAGTTATTTCAAAATTAGTTTTTAGTTTCGTGTATGCGTTATATATATCTTTTGCTCTTATTTGTTGCATACAGTCATGTGATTTTATCGGACATTTGCTTTTATTACATGGACTACAATATAGGTTTTTGCTTAATAGTATAGTATTATTGTGTAAATATGGAGAAGTTTGTGCTATATTACTTGATCCATAGATAATAATACTTGGTATATTATATGCAGATGCTACTTGTGAAGCCCAATCATCCGTACTTATTAAAGCCTCAAGTGATGATATGATTTTTATTTGGGTATTTATGTTTTTATTTGAATAGTCTTCGTAGTTTTTGATATTTTTGGACTTTAATCTTGCACTTAGATCAGATGTTAAATCATTATGCCCAAAAAGAGCGATTTTATAAAAAGAAGACATTTTTAGTACAAGTGAATAAAACTCATCTATGTTCCAGTTTCTAGAATCTAGTTGTAGCCCTAGATTAAATCCTATCGTAGGGGTTGAGGATTTTATTTTTTCTTGATATAGATTATATTTTGAAAGTTTTATTTCAGTATCAAAACATTTTTGTAAAAACATTTTATAAATTTGCGTTTTATGTATCTGCTCTTTTGGTTTGTCTTTAAATGATATTTTTAGATTTGATTTTAAGAACTTTAAAAACAGTTTTGATTTAAAACTGTTTTCAAAATCTATAGATATATCAAACTTACCAAGGTTTAATGCTTGTTTTATAGCTTGAAAATAGCTATCTTTAGTTGTTATAGTTGTCCTTATCTTTGAGTTGTTTTTATATATTGATAAAGAGTTTTTATTACCTAGAAGAACTATACTAGACTTATTTTTAGTTTTTATTACTCCCTCAAGACAAGGAGCAAGCAATATAGTATCATTTAAGCTCTCAGGTAAGATGAATAGTATTCTCATTTTTTTCTTTTTTTGTAGTTCAAGTATCTTTTAAAGTATTTAAAAAAGCTAATATTTGCATAATACATAGACAAAAAAAGTCCTCTATATCCCTCTAAAATTCCAAGTTTTATGATATAAGTTTTAAAAAACCTAAACAAAAATTTAGCAATAGGAACTAAAATCCATTTAGTCTCCCTATCTTTTGACCCTAAATCCGTATAAAATTTCATTTTATCTATTAATTGGTTGATATCTTGTATCCCATCATGAGAAAAAGAGTTTAGAAGTTTTGTATTTATTGAGTTTTTATTAGTCTCAATATATTCATGTACCAAATTTTCTTTGAGTGAATGTTTAGTTTTATTATATATTCTAACTATATAGTCATTACCCCAACCACAAAATCTTATTTTCTTACCATCAAAATAATTGTCTCTTTTTAGAGTGAAAATATTTAGTGGGTTTACAAAATCCTGACACATTATCTCTTCATATAATAAATCATCTATATATTCATCAGAATCAAGTGAGAAAATCCACTCATTTCTTGCATAAGTTGCAGCTTTGTTTTTCGTAGCTCCAAAGCCTATAAAGTCACCTTGAATTACCTTGACATTACTAAAGTGTTTACAAATATCTATTGTATTATCAGTACTTCCATTGTCATATATTATGACTTCTTGAAATCTTTGTAGTGAGCCAAGAGTTCTTGCTATAGTCCTAGCAGAGTTTTTTGCTATTATAACTACACTTATCAATATTGGCCTTTTGTTAATTACTTTTGAATCTTTTGAGGTTATTTTATGAGACTTAAAAACTCTTTTTTTGTTGTGTGTTTTTTAAACTCTCCACGAAGTGCAGATGTAGTAGTTGAGGATAGTTTTTCAACACCTCTCATTTCCATACACATATGCCTTGCTTCTATGATTACACCTACACCTTTAGGGTTAAGATTATCATTAAGAGCGTCGGCGATTTGCTCAGTAAGCTGTTCTTGGATTTGAAGACGTCTAGCAAATATATTTACAATTCTTGGTATCTTAGATAGTCCTACAACTTTACCATTTGGGATATAAGCTACATGAACCTTACCAATGATAGGCAACATATGATGTTCACACATAGAATAAAAATCTATATCTTTAACTATTACCATCTCATCATTTGAGCTTGTAAACATAGCTTGATTTATTATCTCTTTTGGATCTTTGTCATATCCACTTGTAAGGAATTCATAAGCTTTAGATACTCTTGAGGGGGTTTTAATCAAACCCTCTCTTGATGTATCTTCGCCTATGAGGCTTAGCATATCAGTTACTAAGTTTTCAAATTTTTTATTATTCATGATTATTTAAAAAAGTCACCTAAAGTATTTGTATTATCTTCTTCATCATTATTAAAGTCTTTTAGTGCTTGTCTTTCTTGTATTCGTGAGAGTTTTTTGATAGATAATCTAATTCTATTTTTCAAAGTATCTATAAAGTCAACTACACACTCAATATCTTGTCCAACTTCAAGTTCTTCTTTTTTAGTTTCGCCTAAGTCTTCGTTTCTGATTAAACCATCTAGGTTTTCTCCAAGATTTAAAAACACACCAAATTCTTTTATATCAGATATAGGAGCTGTTACGATATCACCTACTTTATTATTTGAGTTGTACTCTTCAACTGGGTTTTTTGATAATATCTTTCTGTTTAGAGATATTTTTTTGTCAGTTGTGTTTATATGAGCGATTACTACTTCTATCTCTTCATCTTTTTTATAAAGGTCTTTTGCTTTTTGGTTCTTTTCCCATGAGATATTTTCATTATGAAGTAGACCTTCAACACCATCAATCTTTACAAATGCACCAAAGTCAGTTAGAGATGAGATTTTACCAGTTACGGTGTCACCTGTTTTATGGTTATTGATAAATAAATCAAAAGGCTTAGGAAGTAGGTTTTTAAGGCTTACTCTTAATCTTTTCTTCTCTATGTTTATTTCTACAACTTCTACGTTTATTTCATCATCTAGTTTTAGGTATTCATTTGGGTGACCCAAGTTGTTTTCCCAAGATATTTCAGAAATATGCAAAAATCCCTCTACATCATTACCAAGATCTACAAATGCACCATAAGGCTCAATCGAGTTTACAGTAACTTGTATAGTATCACCTACATCAAGGTTATCTTGTATCTCTTCCCAAGGGTTTTCTGTAGCTGCTTTTATTGATAATGAAAGGTGACCTTTTTCTTGATCATATTTAATTACTTTTACAGGTACAACTTCACCTTCTTTATACATTGAAGACGGATTGATTGAGCCTTTATGACTGATTTCGGTATAGTGAACTAAACCTTCAACACCATCATCTATATCCACAAACATACCATAACTAGTAATTTTTTTGATAACACCATCAATAATATTGTCAGTTTTTAATATTTCTGCAATTTTATCTTGTTTTTTTGCTATATTTTGAGTGATATATTTTTTGATTGAAATTACTATTGAATTATTATCTTTGTCTATTTTATTTACAAGAGCTTTGATGTTTTTACCCACTAAGTCTTCTTGTCTTTTAAAAGGCACTTGAGATTTTGGTAAGAAGAAGTTTACTCCATCTTCACCTGCAACTACAAAGCCACCTTTATTTTTGTTTATAACATTACCTTCGACGGTCTCTTCATCAGCTTCATTATAGTTTTTTATAAATTCTTCGTTTTTCTTTACAGCTTTTGCTTTATTGCAAGAAACTATTGGTGCTCCATTGTATGAGCCAACTATAACTACTTCTAGTTCATCACCAGTATTTAAAGATATGTTTCCATCTTCATCTTGTACTTCAAGTACGTTTAGTCTACCTTCACTTTTTTGACCAACATCTACAAGTATTACATCATCTCTAACTTCTACTACCATAGCTGTTTTGATTGCATTTTGTTGTTTATTGCTTTTAAAAGAAGCTTCTAGCAAGGCTGCAAAATTATCTTGCTCTGCGTTTTCTAGAACTTTATCGTCCACCTGAGTCATTGTTTTCCTTTTATTGCCCAATTTTTAAAATTTGCTTATTATATTTAATTACTCTTTATAAACTTTAGAATTTCGTCAAAAACCTCAAATTTCTCTTCAGTTGTGGTAATTACATGAGTTTTAGTATCTATATAATGTATTTGTTTATTTTTGGAATTTACGTTTTTGTATATTGTTTTTGCACTTTTAGGGTCTACTACATTATCATCTTTTGATTGTATTATTAGGATTGGAGCTTCAATATTTTTTAGGTTTTGTTCACACTCTTTCATTAGTTTTTTTAGCTCATTTATTGAAGCTGTATAGTATAGGTCATAGTTTATATCAGGATTTTGAGGCTTGTTGACAAAGCTATCTTGTTCAAAATCAAAAATTGACAAAAATGAATTAAGCTTATTTAATACAGGTATGAAAGAGGTTCTAAAGTCATTTAAATATAAAGCCGAATTGATACTCACAATACCGTTTATTTTACTATTCTTTGACGCTAATAAAGATAGAAGTCCACCAGTAGAAAGTCCTACTAAAAATAGCTTGTCACTTATTTGGTTCATGATACATATTGAAGTATCTATTGAGTTGTACCACTCTTGATAAGTTCTGTTTTTTAAGTCTTCAGGAGTTGTTCCATGACCTTTTATTCTTGTGATATATACATTATATTTTGCATCATGAAGCATCTGTGCAATTTCTTGCATCTCAGCAGGGGCTGAGCTAAACCCATGAGTCAATACTATACCTGTTTTATACTCAGGGTTGAAAAAGAGTTTTGGTTCACCTATATTTGTAGGTTTAGACTTTAAGGCTGAATAGTATTTTTTATAGTCTTTTAAGAAGCTCGCCTTATCTTCATAGCTAAGCTGATAAAAAAGCTCACGTTTAGGATTATCAATACTTAGTAGATATTGTTTGACTTTGTATTTAAGCTCATCCAAAAGATCAATTTCATTTAATAAGACTTTGAAAGTATTTTTGATTCTTATTGTATGAAACTCGTGATTAAGGTTTAAGTTGTCTTTATTTATTATCAGGTGATCACTATCAAATTTAAGTATATCTTGACTTAGGGCTAAATCAAGAGCATTATTAAATAGCTTGCTATCTTTGTCATTTATTATCTCAATTAAATCATCTTTGATATTACTATGAAGTTCATACTTGTGAAAGTCTTTTACATATGAAGTTACAAGGTAGATAACTCTTTTTAGGTCGTTTATAGATACAGTTTTTTCCCCGTAATAAAAAAGTACAAGTGCAAAAATATGATCAAAATGTAAAACTACATTTTCATAAATCTCTTTCATACAGATGTTAGTTAGGTCTGAGCGTTGAAGTTGTAAGATTTGTTTACTGATATTTATATCGGGATGGGATTCTTTGTATCTTTGTCTTGTTTTATATAAATACTTAGATACATCAATAGGTTTTTGGTAGCTTACACATATTTTGGAATTGAGTAAAATATTACTCTCTATTAAAATTTCTTCATTTAACCTTGCTGATTTACTACCGACTAAAGATCTTAAAATAGTTATTAAATAATTATCTTTTTTTGGGTGAAAGTTTGTGTAAGTTATATTTATAGGTACTATTTGGGTACTTTGATACGAAATTCCTTTTTTAGGGTCTATGAAGTAGAGTTTTTCTAGCTCTTTTATTCTCTCTTTGTTACCTGTAGATTTACAATGTCTATACTCTTCTTTTATGAGTTGAGATTTCATAGCCAGTATAGATGCACCTGTATGCACAGCTCCTGTTCTATAGGGAGTTGTGAGAATGTAATTATCTTTTTGCACGACTTTTTTGTTTTTTATCATAGCACCTTCTGGATAGATTATCCAGCTACAGTTCCCAGCTACAAGGTCACCTAGGATGATTTCATTTCTGAGTTCATCTTTTGTTGATACTGTTCCTATTCGTGAGAGAAATTTACCTAGTCCACCTACAAAGATAGAGCTATCAGCAAGAGATCTTACTTTTTGTGAGTTTTTACTATATAAGACATAAGGCATAATAAAGGTTTCAAATCTAGTAAAGTGATTGGCTACAAATAGGGTAGGGATACTTTCATCAAAGTTTTCAAATCCTCTAACTTCTATATTTGCACCAATAAGTTTTTTAAAAAGTTTTATTAAATATATACTAGTGTGGTAACTAAAGCTCAATTATATGCCCTACATTTTAAAATTATCAAAGTTTTTTTATCGCTATATGTTAAGAAGTTTGTCTTTGATTATACCTCTTCTGTTTGTTGCTATTTTTGCTACTGTTTCTATATCATAGAATCTACAAGCTTCCATCAGTAGTCTTGACTCTGTGTACATATCTCCATCTACCATAGGCATGAACAAGTCAGCTATATTGTCGATTCCTAAAAACAGATTGATATCGGCGTCAAGAAGATTATTGAGTGGAGCTATTGAGTTATGCAAGGGTGCTAGCTTATCAAGTGGCTTCATACTGATTGCAGCAGATGGGCATATGATTATTCCCATGTCAGCTTCTTTTATTAGGTCTATTACTCTTTTTTGCTCACTTTGAGACTGGGCTGCGAGTGATATCGCATGAACTCCATATACTTGAGATTGCATACCATGTTCTATTGTCTTTTTGGCTAATAATTCTGTTTCGTGTTCATCGGGATTATTCTCTTGATCTATATGTACATCCACAGGTTTACCCAGCTCTTTACCAAGTTGTAATATATAGTCAAGGTGTTTGTCAGGACTTGGTCTATCACGAGAGGGTAGGCCTCCTATGATATCAGCCATCTTACAAGCTTGATCAAAATATTTTCTTGTATGAGGATCAAGTACACCCTCAAGAGGTTGTACGGCATATTCTATTAGTATGTCATTTTTGTACTTTTCTCTTACTTCAAGTGCTGCTTCCATACCTTTTAGCTTTATTATTGAATCTGCATCAATGAAGCTTCTACAGTATGTCACTCCTTGAGCTATTAGCATCTCTATAGCTGTAGACATTCTTTTGATTAGGTCTTCGTGAGTGTAGTTTTCTTTGAGATATCTATATAGCTTCCATTTATATTGCATATCACTTTGTGAGAGCTTTAGGCTATCTTCATTAATGACATATGCTTTATCAAAATGTGCATGATAAGAGCAAAACCCTCCATTAGAATGCACCATATCTAAAAATGTGCTTTTTAGATCCCAAGGGTTTGATGATTTTTTAGTATCTTTTTTTTCTATTAGGCTATCTATGAATATCATAGCTGTTTGAGCATCAGAAAAAAGTGCGATATTATTATTGATACACTCTTTTCTTATTCTATTATTATCAGATTTTTCATCATACTCATCATCACCTGTTAATATATTGATAACAAAATCAAGAGTTTGATCTTGCAAAAATGTATTTATATTAGGTTCGTTATTTGTGTTTATTTTATTTAATATTTTGTTTTCTATGTTGTTTGTATTTAGAAATTCACTTGTACCTTCAGTTGCATAGAATACTACATTAAGAGATGCAAGTTTCTTGATATAGGGAAGAAGCTTTTGTTTATTTGTGATATTTCCAAGACTAAGTAAAACATTTTTTTTAATAGCTGTATAAGAAAACTTTATATCTAAAGATTTTAAGCTAAAATTTATCTTATTCATTTGTATCCTTATATAATGTTTAGAAGTCTCTTTAGAGGTCTCTATTAACTTCTTTTGTTAGAATTATAGTATAAAGATGCTAAAGAAATGAGTTTTAAACAATGAGACCTCTGAAACATTTATAGCTATGAACTCTATAAATGTTTCAGAGGTCTCAAATATGTAAAGGCTTTTAGTGAATGATTTTTTGATATATAGTTTAAGTGTAAAAAGTTCTATTTCAGGCGATGTCTCTCTAGCGTTAGACAAGCTAGAAGTTTCAACTTCGGTCAAAAGCTTATTAGGATATCTCATATCTGAAGAACTAAGACAAGATGACATATCAATCGAAAACTCAAAAATACTACCACTACTTACAAAACCTTATCAATCATTAATAATGAAAGATTTTTTTAAAAGCTTTAACAAAAGAGAAGACAAAAGCAAAAACTTCTATGAATGGGTAAATGGCTTAAGCCGTATAAACACTTCAGTTCTTAACATATGTCTAGGTTACTATATCAAAAAATATTTTGCCAATCTCATAGACATAAAAGTATTTATCCAGATTGGATTTTATAAAATTCATGAAGAATTTAGAAATGCTCCCGACTTTCTTAACTATATCAAAAACATCAAATACAAAGCAGCACAAGTATCAATACAGTTTCAAAACGAAAACGAAGAAAAATACACCTATATCTTCACAAAAGTTTTTAACTCTCTAACATTAGGTGTTACAAGAACAAGTGATGGAAGTTTTTATATTCCTGAAAATTACAAAAAGATAATAGAAGAGATAGAAAAAAGTCAAAGACCAGTATACTCAAACTCAGCATTTAAGATAGTCTCTATCTGGAGTGATATCAAAGCAAATCTACTTGAATTCTCAAACAGCAAGAAAAAAGAAAAACTACCAAGATACTTACACAATATCGAGCAGTTCGAGAGTTCTCATATTGATTTTCTCATATATCTTTGTGATGCATTCAAAAAAATAAATGCGTATAAATTATCCAAAAACATATTTCCTTTACCTGTGAGTATCCAACAAAAAAACATCATGGTAGAAACAAATTCAAAAAAAAGCAAAAACTTTAATGCACTTAGCCAAGCTATTGAAGCTCTTGATATGAAACTCGAAGTAATAGATGCAAGAGATACTATAGGAAAGCTTAGCTTCTTAGAGCAGTTCGAGCTTGATTTATATGATACAACAATGCTTCTTTCTGAAAGGTTTGGTTCAGAGTATTATCCATCTATCTTAGAAAAGCAACAACAACTTCCTCAGGATTTTAGCTTCATATCTACAAGTGGTTCTTATAACGACCTTATTCAATCTCTTAGTGAATTGTACTCTTTATGTGAGTATTTTGAAGTAAAAAGTATTGATAAACTAAAAGCAAAATTAAAAGGCAAGACTTTTGTATTCTTGGGTGAAACTCAAAACAAAAGAGAAGACAAATCATTAATAGGAATACTATTACGAAATTTTGAAGTAAAAGTTGAAGTGATCATACCTGAAGGGTTTTTGCATATCTCTTATATACCTGACCTTTCTCCTTATAATATAAACAAGCAGATGTATCCAAACTATAATGAAAGAGAAGTGTTACTCTCTTCTGAAGCAGAACTTTGGGAAGAGATATTGCGTAGTATGGGTGAAGATCCAATTCTTTATTTGTCAAATGCCCACTTGACTCCTGACTCAATTGAGAGTTTAGAACACTTAGAATATAAAATCCCAAATGTAATACTTGAGAGATTTAGTCTTATTATATCTGATTCTAAGAGAGTAGATCCAGTGGACTTTACTGTATTTCATGACCCTTCAATTAATAGTATCCTTACTACAAGTAATAATAAGTTTATTATTATGGGGCTTATTTCTATGCTTTTATATCCTAAAGAAAATGAAATAGATGTAGAATAAACTTAAAGTTTTTTTGAGACTTTGATAATACTTTTTAGTTTATTAAAAGCATTTTTGTTTTCAATATTTTCTTTTGCCATCTCTATACCATCTTTGATATCGTTCACTTTAGCATCTACTAGCAGTGCTACTGCGCTATTTAGTAGTACTATATCTCTTTTTGGACCTTTTTCTTCACCACTGAAGATATCATAGATGATACTTGCATTTTCTTTTGCATCACCACCTTTGATCTCTTCAAAAGAGCTTAGCTTCATACCATAATCTTGAGGGTTAATTTCACCACTAGTTACTTTATTCTTGTTTAGATACTCGAAATAAGTTATATCACTAATACTTACTTCATCCATACCATCGTTTGAACTCACTACAAAAGCAGACTTACTTTCAAGTTTTTTTAAAGCTTGTGTTATATTATTTAAAAATGACTTATCAAATACACCGATAAGTTGCTTTCTTACATCAGCTGGATTACACAAAGGACCTAATATATTGAATATTGTCCTATGAGCAAGGGTCTTTCTTATAGGCATTATATGTTTCATAGCAGGATGATGATTCACTGCGAACATAAACATCCAGTTAGTCTCTTCAAGCATTTTAGGAAGATTTTCAGTACTGATATCAAGATTAATACCAAATGCCTCAAGTACGTCCGTTGATCCTGATTTGCTTGTGATACTTCTGTTGCCGTGTTTTGCTACATAAGACCCACATGAAGCTAGTAGGATAGAAGAGGCTGTAGATATATTGAAGCTTCCACTTTTGTCACCTCCTGTTCCGCAGTTGTCTATTAATTTGTCTTGTAGCTCATTTGCTACATTTACTTTTTTTGAGTATTTCTTCATCACACTCGCTGCTGCTGCTATTTCATCGCTGTTTTCACCTCTTTCGTATAGAGATACAAGAAGTTCTTTGGCCTTTACTTCGTCTAACTCATTTGCAAAAAGTTTGTCAAAGACTTCATAGGTTTCATTATAATTCATTTATTTACCTCCATTTTGCATCAAACTACGAGCAAGCTCTTTGGCTTCATTTGTTATATTCTCACCACTTACCATTCTTGCGATTTCGTTTACTCTTTCATCACTACTTAGTTCTCTTACTACAGAAGCTTCTTTATTTTTCTCAACTACAAAATGTTGATGTGCTTTTGAGCTTAGTTGAGGTTGATGAGAGATTGTTAATATTTGATAATGAATAGAGAGTTTTTGTAGTATATTTGCTATTGCGTCAGCTTCTTTTCCGCTTAAGTTTGAGTCCACTTCATCAAGAAGAAGTATACCATTACTGCTAGCTTGTACATTTGCGTACATTAGAAGTAGGCTTAGTCTTAGTCTATTGTATTCCCCTGAACTTAGCTTATGAATATCCGTATCGTTTAGCTTTAATATCACATTGTCTTTGCCACTAGAAGAAAGCGTAGTGGGTTCTATACTCATACTAGCATTATTGATAAAGAGTGATGAGGTAAGTACATTTAGCTCTTTTTCAAGTTTTGGTAGTACTGAATTTCTTGTTTTTGTGATTTGGTTTACTATGTTTGTTATTTCACTTTCAAGTATTTTTATATCATTACCCAGAGATTTCTTTTCTAACTCTATATTTATATATAGTTCAAGTTCTTTTTCTTTTTTCTTTTTTTGTTCTAGAGCTTCTTCTATGCTTCCATGTCTCTTTTCTAGCTTGGATAGCTCTTCTATTCTATTGAGTAGTTTTTCTATATTATCATCATCAAGATTTTCATATTTTGCTTCAATTTCAGCAACATTTATCTTAAGCTCATTAAAATTATTATTAAACTCATTTGAGTCAATACTTAGCAAGGTATATAGCTCTGATACTTTGGACTCATATTCAAATATAGGGTTTATACTATCAATGAGTTTCAAAATCTTCTCTTTCTTTGAAAATGACTTCTTAGTCTCAAGGAGCTCTTCAAGCTCACCTATCTTTGGATTTAGCTTTTCTATCTTAGATATCTCATAGTTCAAAAACTCTTTTAGCTCTTCTACTTTTAACTCTTTTTCTTTTATTACATTAAGTTCAATAAGTTTTTGTTCATACTCTTTAAATATTGAGGCTAGGGTACTTAGATTATCATTGTGAGCTTTACTGTTTATAGTACTATCTATAAGTTTAAGTAGATTTTTATTCTCAAACTCGTCTGAGCTCTTAACACTAAGATAGTTTATGAAGTTTTTGGCAACTATATTGATGTTTTTTTTGGATATAGATTGAGTGTTGATGAAAAATCTCTGACTCTTACCTCTAATCATAGAAAATACATTAACATCATCAGAACTTATACCAAAGTCTTGAAGGTCTAGCTTGTTATTTATTTCTAAGTCAATCTTTTTTGCATCTGCAGAAATATATCCTAGAACTCCCAAAATACCATTAAATAGTACCGATTTACCAGCTCCACTAACACCACTAAATACTATCAACCCAGAACCTAGATTAATATCAATTTTATCAAAATTCAAATAATCTTCAATATAAAGTCTATCTATCATATATTTACCACTTTCAAAACAAAATCTTATTATAGCAAAAGCTATCAAGTTTTTTAATTAGTCAAACCTGAAAAAGAGTAATCTCACTATTATGAGTCCAGTAATCGATCAATAAAGGGTCAAAAGTTGATTTCTAGGCTATTTGTTAAATTATAAGCTTGATTTAAATCTTAAAACTACAAAGTAGTTTGCAAGTTATGAACTTTTTAGAGGTTGATTTGAATGTTTTTATGATTTTGGAGATAGAAGCATTAGAAAGAGACAAAAATTTTGCAATTTCAGATTGAGTGTAGCCATCTTGATAACATTCAAGTATTTTTTCATTTCTTTGTATCTTATTTTTTTTAATTCAGTAGCACGAGCATCTATCATATCTATTTTAGTCTTATGCAGTGGTGTTATTATTAAGTCGAACCTAATCATTAATTAAGTCTCAAAAACCTTAAATTTACTAATCCGTAATAATTTATACATTTTATTAGTTAAAGTAACCTCTATTTTTCATATCTTTCTTTTAAAAAGAAACAAACTTATTACTTTACTCACAAGTCTTCCTCTTGCTCCCAGCAAGAGAGAACTTGTTCCTGTTTATAGAGTAAACAAAAAGTATAGTAATTCCGTTAAGAAATTCAAACTGTCTGACCGAAGGGAGTTTTTGAATTTTAGGAATTACTATACTTTTTGTGAATTTACTTTTGTACCCAAAAGCTCTATAACTAGCGAAGAGCTTTTTATTATACTTTTTTGTCGGTACAAAAAGATTAGTTTAATTCGTAAAACCTTCTTGTACATTTAGGTACAAGATTTTTACTCTTCTTTCAAAAGTAACATAAGAACAGGTAAATAACTCTATATAACTTTAAACAAAAATACACATCAAAATATTTAAGCTTTAGTGTAAAGTTAAGATTCAGGGTCGGACTCCTTAATCACTTACGAACAAAAGAGAACTTGTTCCTTTTGATAGATTAATTTGATACACTATTTTTAGCTCTTTGAGACGTGAGGTGAAGAAAAAAACTCTAAGATAAAATCTTTATATCCCATATTTATTTGAAAGTTTCTAATTTTTGAGCTAACCACATTTTTATGATAGATTGTCTAGTTACTCCTATACGACTAGCTTCACTATCAAACATATTTACCATCCATTGAGGAAAGTCTATATTTACCCTTTTATTTTTTTGATTTACTTTTTTGATATTATCAGCATCAAAAAAATCTAAAATATTTCCATCATTTTCATCAAATATATCATCTATTTTTTTCATAAAGTTCAATCTCCTTTTTTCTTGATCTTCTCACCGAAATAATCCTAATTATCTCTTTTCTATACGTTACTATAGAAGTATAATAATTTTTTTCTATTTTACCAATCAACAAAAACCTATTTTCAAGATTATCATTATTTTTAGACGGAAGTTCTATTAAATTATAGTCATTCCATAACAACTTAGCTTCTTCAAAGTCAATATTGTGTTTTTCTTTGTTTTGTTTACTTTTATTTATATCATATTCAAAATCCATATAATAATTATACTATAACTATGTTTATTTTTAAAGTAATCTTCACTTTGATAGATTGATTTATTACACTTTTTTTAGCTTCCTATAAATGTGAAAAAAAATTTAAATATATAATCTTTTTATCCCCATATCCCCTTATTCCTTTATCCCATATTCCAGCGTTTATAGAGTGAACAAAAAGTATAGTAATTCCGTTAAGAAATTCAAACTGTCTGACCGAAGGGAGTTTTTGAATTTTAGGAATTAATATACTTTTTGTGAATTTACTTTTGTAACCAAAAGCTCTATAACTAGCGAAGAGCTTTTTTTTAATCTTTTTTGTCGAGGAATAAAGGAAATTCAAGCCTAAATGGCTTGGAGTAAACTTTATGAGTAAAGATTAGTTTAATTCGTAAAACCTTCTTGTACATTTAGGTACAAGACTTTTACTCTTCTTTAAAAAGTAACACTAAGAACAGGCAAATAACTCATATAACTTCAAACAAAAATACACATTAAAATATTTAAGATTTAGTGTAAAGTTAAGATTCAAGGTCTAGCCCTTTTTTTCTAGACTATAAAAAAGTATCAATTATTTTAGAGATTGTCATAAAAAGTCCAAGAACAATAATTAAAGACATCATATTTTTATTTAGAGCTTTTTGTATCATAGTTTCCATACGACTTTCAAGTAAACTAAATTCACCTCTTAGACCATTGAACTCACCTTTTAAGCCATTAAACTCACCTTTTAGACCATTGAATTCACCCTTTAAGCTTGCAACATCAGCTGTAACTTCATTTAATTTTAAATCTAGATGGTTTATATGGTTGTATTGTGATTTTAAAAGAAGAGTATTAATGTCTTGATTATCAAGTGCTTCATTATTACTGAATTTTCTTTCTATTTCATCTATTTTTGGCTCTATCATGCTAATTAGCATATCGTCAACTTTTGTTTTGTCCATTTTAAAATCCTTGAACTATTTTAATTGGGATTATTATAGCATAAGTTTTTATAGATTTATTTTGTACACTCTTAGATGTGAGAAAAAGAATCTTTAGTATGAAATTTATCCCATATTACAGCGTTTATAGAGTGAGTTAAAAATATAATAATAGCGTTAAGAAATTCAAACTGTTTGACCGAAGGGAGTTTTTGAATTTTAGTTATTATTATATTTTTGACGAATTTACTTTTGTACCCAAAAGCTCTATAACAAGCGAAGAGCTTTTTTTTAATCTTAATCGTCGGTACAAAAAGTATAGTTTAATTCGTAAAACCTTCTTGTACATTTAGGTACAAGATTTTTACTCTTCTTTCAAAAGTAACATAAGAACAGATAAATAACTCAATAAAACTTCAAACAAAAACACACATCAAAAACCTTAAATTTACTAAATCCCTAATAATTCATACATTTTATTAGTTAAAATAATCTCCACTTTACAAAAGTAACAGATATAACTATACTTAAATTATCTCAATAAACACACACCCAAAATTAATTAAAACAAAAAATCCCAATTAACATTTTGTTTAAGTTTCATTATGTAGACTGCTAAGCAAAGAGTGAATTTTGTCTTTTTCACTTTTTGCACATATTATTATTCCTAAATTCACTAATCAAAAATTTAGAATAATAATTAAAAAAAAATGGAAAAGACTAAAAAACTAAAAACTAAAAAACAAGGATAAACATGAAACTAAGAATAATGTTGAGTACTGCCTTAGCTTCTTCTCTAGCATTTGGTGCTTGTACTAGTGATATAGATATGGGAGGTAACAACCTAAGTAACCTATCAAATCCCACTAACGCACAAGACCCCATAACACTAAGCTACTTAGAAAACAACTTCACAGCAACTGGTGACAACCTAGGTAACCATACAGCTACGCAGGATGTGGTATTAGGTTCTAATGCTATATTAGGAAGTGGAGTTAAGGGGATTAGTATAGATTCGATTGGCTATGTGGGTATAGCAAAAGATATACCGAGTACAAGCCTTGACATAGTGAGTGAAAACAGTAGTGGTATTGCAGTAAGTGGGTACAATGAGACTAATTTTCCAACAATCACTTTAAACAGAGCCAAAGGTAATGAGGCAAGTCCTGCTACATTGGTAAATACAGATACTATATCTATAGTGGAGGGCAAGGGGTATGATGGTTCTACTTTTGAGGGTGGAAGTGCAATAGCCTTTGAGGTTAATGGTAGTGTGAGTACAGGAGT
>CACVAW010000037.1:16850-23206 GCA_902727925.1 uncultured Campylobacterales bacterium
CAAGTCCTGCTACATTGGTAAATACAGATACTATATCTATAGTGGAGGGCAAGGGGTATGATGGTTCTACTTTTGAGGGTGGAAGTGCAATAGCCTTTGAGGTTAATGGTAGTGTGAGTACAGGAGTGGTGCCGTCAAGAGTGGTTTTTAGTACTACAGATATGAGTGGTTCAACAAATAGAGTTACCACAATAACAAGTGATGGATATGTAAATATTCCAGCATTTATACCTACAAGTGATTTGAATGTGTCTGAATTCAATAGTACAAACCCAAGTGACAATAAAGCAATAACAGTAAAAGACTTGAAATTGTTTTTTAAATACGCAATAGATAATAATCTTATCTAAAAATTATATTTTAAAATTAAAAAAACAGGAGAAATAAGAAAATGAGAAAACAAATAAACAAAATAAGAATAATGCTGAGTACTGCCTTAGCTTCTTCTCTAGCATTTGGTGCTTGTACTAGTGATGTAGATATGGGAGGTAATAGCTTAAGTAATCTAGCAAATCCAGTGAGTGCACAAGATGCAGTTACACTAAGCTACTTAGAAAACAACTTCACAGCAACTGGTGACAACCTAGGTAACCATACAGCTACGCAGGATGTGGTATTAGGTTCTAATGCTATATTAGGAAGTGGAGTTAAGGGGATTAGTATAGATTCGATTGGCTATGTGGGTATAGCAAAAGATATACCGAGTACAAGCCTTGACATAGTGAGTGAAAACAGTAGTGGTATTGCAGTAAGTGGGTACAATGAGACTAATTTTCCAACAATCACTTTAAACAGAGCCAAAGGTAATGAGGCAAGTCCTGCTACATTGGTAAATACAGATACTATATCTATAGTGGAGGGCAAGGGGTATGATGGTTCTACTTTTGAGGGTGGAAGTGCAATAGCCTTTGAGGTTAATGGTAGTGTGAGTACAGGAGTAGTGCCATCAAGAGTGGTTTTTAGTACTACAGATATGAGTGGTTCAACAAATAGAGTTACCACAATAACAAGTGATGGATATGTAAATATTCCAGCATTTATACCTACAAGTGAACTCAATATCACTGAACTAAATACATCAAGCTTTACGAATGATGATAGCGTTGTTACGCTAAAAGACCTAAGACTATTTGTAAAATACTCTCTGGAGAATGGTCTCATAGGAGGTTCTGGAGGTTCTGGAGGTTCTGGTACCCCGGATCCATTACCTACAGGCATGACGATAGACACTACAGGGATGAGCAAATTTGTGGCATCAGTAGATGATGATGACTACGCACCACAAGATGGTACACCTGAGGCAGTGACAGTAGACATACAAGGTATCATAGATAACGCAAGTAACCAAATCTCATTCACACTTCCATATACAACAACAGGTGCAAGTACAGTAGGTTACCCAGCATACACAAGTACAGTATCAGTAGCAGGCACAAAAGCCGAGGATGCCACAGGCAGAGACTTCACCCTAACTTACCCAGCAGGAACTACATGTAACCCAGGCGGGAGCTCGTGTACAGGTACTATCACAGCAACGCTGACAGTAAGTGATACCTTTAATGTAAAAAAACTAGATATCAACGATGACCTTCCAGCAGGCCTAGATCTAGCATCATTTAGTATATCAATAGATAGCTCAGGGAGTACAGCAAGCTTAGAGGTTAAAGGTATTCCAGGTGTACCAGATAGAAGTTTTGGTGATGGTAGCCACGATTTCTTATACCTACCAGTTGTAGCAGCAGATGGGGAGACATGGCTTAATAACAACTTAGGAGCAAGATACGCAAACGTAAACCACGCAGACTTCAACCCAGTACAGCAAGCTACTGCAAGAGATGATTTTAGAGCATATGGTTCACTATTTCAATGGGGAAGAAAAGCAGATGGACATGAGCTAAGAACTTGTACATCAGGAACTGCATGTACATCAACAAACGGAAGTACAACTGCAAATGCAAACGAACCAGCAAATGCATTGTTTATAATAGAAGGCTCATCACCATTTGATTGGAGAGTAACTCAGGATGATACACTATGGGCAAACGAATCAAGTGCAAACAATGTATGTCCAGTAGGATATCGAGTACCAACTGAAGCAGAATTAAGTAATATGGTATCAGCTGAAGGTATTACAAGCTATACTACAGCAGCAAGTTCAGAGTTAGCTTTAACGGCTTCTGGTTACCGCCATCCCTCGACTGCTACTCTGAGCAGTCTTGGTAGCTATGGTCCCTACTGGAGCTCTTCTGTGAGTGGGGCCGGTGCTAGGGGCTTCGGCGTGAGTTCTAGTAGTCAGTCTTTTTATAGCAATTCCCGTGCTTACGGGTTTAGTGTTCGTTGTATTCAAGATTAAATCACTTCTTTGAAGTGTTTCTTTTTAGGTACTCAAGCTTGTCTTGAGTGTCCTTGATACAATTTAAAGTAACTTTAAATTGTATCTTTGCAAATCTTTGATTTGTTTTTCTTGGAGCTTAGCTCCAAGATTAATTCTAATTTAAAAATTAAGATATTGATATCGATTATTACTATTATTATTAAAAAGGATATATATTTCATTGTATAGACCAAAATCCAACTCAAGTTCTCAAGAGGAGTTACTTCTTGAAAAAATATTTTTGGCTTATTATAGTTGTCGTAAAAACAAAAGATACAAAAACTCTCAAATCAGATTTGAATTAAAATATGAGAAGAAACTTTTTGAACTTTATGACAAAATACGAAAGAGAAAATATAAAATATCTTCTTATATCTGTTTTGTAGTGCAAAAACCTATAATCAGAGAAGTATTTGCAGCTTCATTTTTAGATAGAGTTGTGCATCATTTAGTGTTTTATGAACTTGAGAGTACATTTGAAGAGATTTTCATAGAGAATAGTTTTAGTTGTAGAAAAGGTAAGGGTACATTAGCAGGAGTTTTAAAAACATATGAAGCTTTACAAGAGTGTAATCAAAAGAGTTGGTTACTTAAGTTGGATATCGAAAACTATTTTTATAGTATTGATAGAAAAGTATTATTTGATATGGTATGCAAATATATCAAAGAACACTCAATATATTTAGAACTAAGTACTGAGCTACTTGAATATCTTTTGTCTAATATAATATTTAAGGACCCTACTCATAAAGTGAAAAAACTAGGAGATAGCAGTGAATGGGCTAGTCTTCCTAGAAGAAAATCGCTTTTTTATGCGAAAGAGGGCTGTGGTCTGCCAATAGGTAATTTAACTAGTCAACTTTTTTCTAATATATATATGAATGAGTTTGACCATATGATGAACAATGACAAAAAAATAGATTTTTATGCTAGGTATGTAGATGATTTTGTAATTATAAGCAAAGATAAAGAATATTTAAAATCATTAATCCAAACCTTGAATTTATATTTACAAAAAAATTTAAACTTAAGGGTTCACCCTAAAAAAGTATATTTTCAACACTATACTAAAGGATTGAAGTTCTTAGGAGTTTTTATAAAAAGAGATGCTAGGTATATAGATAAAAGAACAAAAAAGAATCTTTATAGCTTTGTATACGATATAAAAAAAAGATTTGATTCTAAAGATATTGACCTAAATTTCTTAGAAGAGGTAAGGTGTGTGCTTAATTCATATTTTGGTATGATATCTCATCATAGCTCATATAAAATGAGGTGCAAGCTACTCTCTTTATTAGGGAGTGAGTTTTTTAGATATTTTGATATAAGTAAGAAAAAAAATAAATTTACACTAAAGAAAACGAATGATAAACTACAATAAAATCCCTATATATAAACCATCGTACGAGCTTCTAACATATTTTTTTGTTGTTCTAAAAAATATGAAAAAAGAGTTTAAATACTCTTTATGTGAAGATATAAGAAAAAACTGTTTTGAACTACTAAAAAATATAAATAAAGCCTCAATAAAAAGAGAAGGCAAAAAAGAAATACTAGAAGATGCTAAAGTATCTTTGGAATATATTCAGTTAGGGATTAGGTTATTAAATGATATTAAAGAAATCAAGCTAAAACAGTTTTTACATATACAAAAACTAATAATTGATATAGACGAGCAATTAAATAAATGGTATAATTCTATTAGCTAGAGTTCTATGTCTTGAAGATATAGAAGAATGCTTTAATCCTAATAGACTACTTGAAAAAGTAAAGAACCTGTAAAAGGTTCCAAAAATAATGTCTGTTTTTTGCTTCTGGTAACCGCAATAACTCGAATGCTACTCTGAACAATCTTGGTAGCAATGGTAACTACTGGAGCTCTTCTGTGAGTGGGACTAATGCTAGGAACTTCAACGTGAATTCTAGTAGTCAGTCTTTTAATAGCAATAACCGTGCTAACGGGTTTAGTGTTCGTTGTATGAAGGATTAAAATATACGGGGTGAATCTTAACTTTTAGTTATTAGAGACTTAATATATTCATTAACTCTTAAATTTAAGGTATTTTGATGTGTATTTTTGTTTAAAGTTATATAGAGTTATTTACCTGTTCTTAGTGTTACTTTTTAAAGAAGAGTAAAAATCTTGTACCTAAATGTACAAGAACAATAGAGAAAGGGGTCAGACCCCGAATCTTTACTTTAGTTATTGGAGACTTTACTCCTTCAAACAATTTGAATTTCTTAACGCTATTATTATATTTTCAACTCACTTTATAAACGCTAAAATAGGGGATAAATTTCATACTAAAGATTCTTCATCTCACATCTGCAAGAGCTAAAAAGAGTGTATCAAATGAATCTATCAAAAGGATTAAGGGGTCAGACCCTGAATCTTAACTTTATACTAAATTTAAAGTATTTTGATGTGTATTTTTGTTTGAAGTTATATTGAGTTATTTGCCTGTTCTTATGTTACTTTTGAAAAGTAACCAAACTATACTTTTTGTACCGACAAAAAAGTATAATAAAAAGCTCTTCGCTAGTTATAGAGCTTTTGGGTACAAAAGTAAATTCGTCAAAAATATAATAATAACTAAAATTCAAAAACTCCCTTCGGTCAGACAGTTTGAATTTCTTAACGCTATTATTATATTTTTAACTCACTCTATAAACGCTAAAATAGGGGATAAATTTAATACTAAAGATTCTTTATCTCACATCTAAGAGTGTACAAAATAAATCTATAAAAAATTATGCTATAATAATCCCAATTAAAATAGTTCAAGGATAAAAAAAATGGACAAAACAAAAGTTGACGATATGCTAATTAGCATGATAGAACCAAAAATAGATGAAATAGAAAGAAAGTTCAGTAATAATGAAGCACTTGATAATCAAGACATTAATACTCTTCTTTTAAAATCACAATATAATCATATCAATCATTTAGATTTAAAATTAAATGAAGTTACAGCTGATGTTGCAAGCTTAAAGGGTGAATTCAATGGTCTAAGAGGTGAGTTTAATGGCTTAAAGGGTGAGTTCAATGGTCTAAGAGGTGAATTTAGTTTACTTGAAAGTCGTATGGAAACTATGATACAAAAAGCTCTAAATAAAAATATGATGTCTTTAATTATTGTTCTTGGACTTTTTATGACAATCTCTAAAATAATTGATACTTTTTTATAGTCTAGAAAAAAAAAGGGCTAGACCTTGAATCTTAACTTTACACTAAATCTTAAATATTTTGATGTGTGTTTTTGTTTGAAGTTTTATTGAGTTATTTATCTGTTCTTAGTGTTACTTTTGAAAGAAGAGTAAAAGTCTTGTACCTAAATGTACAAGAAGGTTTTACGAATTAAACTATACTTTTTGTACCGACGATTAAGGGGTCAAACTGAATCTTAACTCAGGGTATCATAACTTATTCATTAACTCTTAAATTTAAAGTATTTTGATATCTATTTTTGTTTGAAGTTATATTAGTTATTTACCTGTTCTTATGTTACTTTTGAAAAGTAACCAAACTATACTTTTTGTACCGACAAAAAAGATTAAAAAAAAGCTCTTCGCTTGTTATAGAGCTTTTGGGTACAAAAGTAAATTCACAAAAAGTATAGTAATTCCTAAAATTCAAAAACTCCCTTCGGTCAGACAGTTTGAAAAAAATTAAGGGGTCCGACCCTGAATCTTAACTCTTAGAGACTTTACTCCTTCAAACAATTTGAATTTCTTAACGAAATTATTATACTTTTAACTCACTTTATATAACTCTTGAATTTAAGGTTTTTGATATCTATTTTTGTTTGAAGTTATATAAATTATTTACCTGTTCTTAGTGTTACTTTTGAAAAGTAACCAAACTAATCTTTTTGTACCGACAAAAAAGATTAAAAAAAAGCTCTTCGCTAGTTATAAAGCTTTTGGGTACAAAAGTAAATTCACAAAAAGTATAGTAATTCCTAAAATTCAAAAACTCCCT
>CACVAW010000038.1 GCA_902727925.1 uncultured Campylobacterales bacterium
ACAAAGCAAGAAGCTGCTACAAAAGCTATGAAAATAACACCAACAGACTTACATGACTATAACTTAATAGATGATATTATAGATGAACCACTTGAAGGTGCACATAGAAAGAAAAAAGAGAGTGCGCAAGCAGTAAAAGAGTATTTTTTAACTACATTAGAAGAGTTAAATAGTATGAATGAAGAAGAAAGACTAGAAAAAAGATATAATAAACTTACTGCAGTGGGAGCTTTTTCGGAATAAAAGTATTAAAAAGGTAATAGTTAATGTTAAAAATATTAGTTTCGTTAATATCTATTATCTTTTTATCTTCTTGTGCAAAATATGAAAATACAACTTCCTATAAAATACTAATCAAAGCAAAATCAAACTTATCTTTTTTAGATACTGGATTTGTAGATGTTTATTCAAACAAAACAGTAGTGAAGCTTTTTAGTGCTTCAAGTGTAGTTTCAACAATAACCTTGGGAGTCTCAAGTATTTGTATAGATAAAATATGTATGCCTTATGATAGATTTAATAAAAAGTTTCTAAATGAGTTGTATCCAGATAAATTGCTTAAAAATATAATTAACAAGAATCCAATTTATGATAAACAAAATTTAATAAAAACTAATAATGGATTTATACAAAATATCAGACTAAATAATATTGAGATAGAATATAAAGTAAGTAACAAAGAAATTTATTTTAAAGATCGTCTAAATAGAATTAAAGTTGAGTTTTATAAATTATAAAACTTTTGCTGGCTTACTTATCCTAGTATATTATTAAGTATCTTAATATATAATTTCAAGCTAAAATTTAAAAACAGGGTCTTATACAATGAAAAGAACATATCAACCACATAATACACCAAGAAAACGAACACATGGTTTTAGAATAAGAATGAAAACTAAAAATGGTAGAAGAGTAATCAATGCTAGAAGATCAAAAGGCAGAAAGAAATTATCAGTTTAAAAAACTTTCAAACTTTAAAAAAAACTTCAGAATTCAGAAAAATATATAAAAATTCTGAAGTTTTTCATACGAAGTACTTCATCCTTTTTTACAAAAAAACTGTAGATTCAAAAACTGGTTTTGTTGCTAGTAAAAAGATTGGTAATGCAATTAAAAGAAATAGAGCAAAAAGAATTTTAAGGGCATTATTTTCAGAATCTATAGAACAGCATAAAAGCGGGACTTATATTTTTGTTGCTAAACATAGTATTGTGTTACATGATTTTATTTTGGTAAAACAAGTATTTTTAAAGCTTCAATCAAAACTATTATCTTAATCTTCGTGAATAAACTTATAATAAATCTCATTCATGTATATCAATATCTTTTCAAATTTAAAGCTCCATGTTGTAGATTTTATCCTAGTTGTTCTAGTTATGCTCTTTTGCAATTTAAAAACAATAATTTTTTTAGAGCTTTCTTTAGTTCGATATATAGAATTTTAAGATGTAACCCAGTTAGTCAAGGTGGACTAGATTATCCTTTTATTTATAAAGATATAAAAATAGATTTTTTTACTGATATTGCTTTTATGTCTTTGGATATAAAAAAGATAAAATATATATTAATAGAGGTAAAAAAAAACAAATATTATGTTAGAATAATATCCCGCTATTAAGTATGTTTTTATAGAAATGAACAATACTTAATATAGTTTAACAAAGGAAAAATTACTTGAATCAGAAATTTAATTTACAGCTTAGAACATTATTAGCAATAGGCCTTAGTTTAGCTTTTTTATTTTTTTATAATAATTACTTTATAAAAAAAATACCTACAAATGATATCAATCAAAGTATACAAGAGTTTCAAAAACAAGAAAACAGTATTGATATTAAACAAAAATTACCGATTAATAAAATTGAAACTTCAGAACAATTTAGTCTTGAAACATCGAATTTTGATATTAAGTTTGATAAATTAGCTAGAGTAAAAAGCTTTAAATTAAAACAAGAAAAATATTTACTTGATGGTGAGTATTTAGAATTAATAGATGAAAATGCACCAGCTTATCCTCTAGAAATGAGATTTTCTAATTCAGCTATTAATAGTGAAAGTTTTGTTAAGGGATATGAATTAGTATCTAATACAAAAATAGATGATAAAAATAAAATTGTATTTAAACAAATTTTATCAGATTTGAGTGTTACTAAAACTATAATTTTTGAACAGAGTGGAAAGTTTGATATTGAGGTTACGCTTTCAAGACCTGAAAAATTCTTTATAACAAATGGTATAAGACCAAGTGCTAGAGTAGATCAATTAAGTAATCATGGTACTATAATTGGTATGATAGATAATAGACTTGAAATTATCAAAGATGGTGACGCAGTAAACAATGCAAAATTTGAAAATGTTAAATTTATTTCGGGTTTTGATAGATATTATACTTCAATTCTTTTCTCTAAAAATCTTAAAAGTGTAGTAACTCAGTCTTCAGCAGAGGAAGAGGCTATACCTTTTATCATTTTAGATACAAACTCTATGAGCCTTAATGGATATATAGGACCAAAATATTATGATACTCTTGTAAATATTGATGAAGGATTAGCTGACTCTATAGAATATGGATTTTTTACTATTATTGCAAAGCCTATGTTTAGAGCATTAGACTTTATACATGACTATATAGGTAACTGGGGTTGGGCAATAATTATACTTACAATTCTTATAAAAATTCTTATGTTTCCATTAGTATATAGAGGAATGATGTCTTTAAACAGAGTAAAAGATATCCAACCGAAATTAAAAGAGTTACAAGCCAAATATAAGTCTGATCCAAAGATGATGAGTCAAAAAACTATGCAGTTATATAGGACTGAGAAGGTAAATCCAATAGGTGGGTGTCTTCCTATGCTTCTTCAAATCCCAATATTTTTTGCGTTATATAGAGTAATACTTAATGCAGTTGAGCTTCAAGGGGCTCCTTGGATATTATGGATTAATGATCTTTCAGTACTAGACCCTTATTATGTACTACCAGTACTTACAGGCGTAACAATGTTTTGGCAACAGCATATTTCACCAAATACGATTTCTGATCCAATGCAAGCAAAAATAATGAAGTTTTTACCTGTTATATTTACTGTTGTATTCTTGTTTTTCCCAGCAGGTTTAACTCTTTACTGGTTTGTTAATAATCTACTTTCAGTTGGACAACAATATATTATTAATAAAAGTTATTATAGTAAGAAAAAGGATAAAAGATAATGAAAATCCAAGCAAAAACATTAGAAGAAGCTTATTCAAAAGCTGCAAGTGAATTAAATTGTTCAGTAATTGATATTAAAGCAAAAGTTATTCAACAGCCATCAAATGGATTTTTGGGATTTTTAAAAAAAGATGCAATTATTCAAATAGGTGGAAATGACAAAAAAGAAGATAGAACTGACATAAAAAAAGTTTGTCAAATTATAAAAAAAGACTTAAAGCAGTTACTTAAGACTTCACTCTATGATATAGAAGTTCAAGATGTGACAGTTTATAACAAAGATACTATATATATACTTCTTGATGGTGAAGATACTGCTCTTGTTATTGGTAAAGAAGGTTCACGTTATAAAGCTCTTTCTTATATGTTATATAATTGGGTTAGACTCAAATATGAATATAAAGTAAAATTAGAAATTTCCGAATTTTTGAAAAATCAAGAAGAGATGATAAGTAGATATATAGCAACTATTACAGGCCGAATAGATATGGGAGACAAAGTATATACAAAGCCTTTTGATGGGATATTGCCACTTATTGCTATGGAACAACTCAAAGCCTTATATCCAGATAAATATGTAGCTATTAAGACAAATAGATATGGTAAAAAAGTTGTTGTAATAGATAAAAGAAAAGCATAACTGAAAATATAAGAATTAAGAAATAAAATGATTGATACTATATGTGCAATTGCCACAGCAATAACTAAAGGCTCTATTTCAATTATTAGAATAAGTGGAAGTGAAGCTTATAGCATAGCTCTTGAGCTTACTAAAAAGAGTAGCTTTACTCCAAGAATGGCAACTTTAAGTAAAGTTTATGACTTGAATGACTCTTTAATCGATGAAGCTTTAGTTATTTATTTTAAAGCTCCTGTTAGTTTTACAGGTGAAGATATAGTTGAGTTTCAATGTCATGGTGGACTAGTTGTAGCAAATACAATACTTGAAGCAATCCTAAATACTAAGAAAGTAAGAATCGCAGATCCAGGAGAGTTTAGTAAGAGGGCTTTTTTAAACGGTAAGATGGACCTTAGTAAAGCTGAAGCAATATCTAAATTAATAGAAATAAAAAGTAAAGATGCGCTTCATCTACTCTCACGTCATTTAAAAGGTGATTTAAAATTATTTTGTGATGAGTTAAGAGAAGAACTTATCATTGTGCTTGCTTTTATTGAGGTTAGTATAGATTATGCAGAAGAGGATTTGCCCGAAGATACACTTTCTCAAATTT
>CACVAW010000039.1 GCA_902727925.1 uncultured Campylobacterales bacterium
ATAAAAGATACATTAGACGTAAACAATTATTAAAATAAGAGAGTTTAAATGGAATATAATCCCTTACAAGATGAACAAAAATGGCAGAAATTTTGGCAAGAAAATAGACTTTATGAACCAAGTAATGATTTAACAAAGAAGAAAAAATATATTCTTAGTATGTTTCCATATCCTAGTGGGAATATTCACATGGGCCATGTTAGAAATTACTGTATAAGTGATGCAATAGCAAGATTTTATAGAAAAAATGACTTTAATGTACTTCATCCTATAGGTTGGGATAGTTTTGGTATGCCAGCTGAAAATGCAGCTATCAAACATAATCTTCATCCTAAAAAATGGACTTATAGTAATATTGATAATATGAAAAAAGAGTTAGACTCATTAGGGTTATCATTTTCGCAAGAAAGAGAATTTGCTACAAGTGATACTTTGTATACAAAATATGAGCAAGAATTTTTTATTAAAATGTTTGAAAAAGGTTTGATTTACAGAAAAAAACAAAATGTAAATTGGTGTCCAAATGACTTAACAGTGTTAGCAAATGAGCAAGTAGAAGATGGTAAATGCTGGAGATGTGATACTCCAGTTGTTCAAAAAGACATGTATGGATATTATGTATCTATTACTAAGTACGCAGAAGAGTTATTAAGAGACTTGGACAAGCTTGAGGATAAATGGCCAGCAGAAGTACTTACTATGCAAAGAAACTGGATTGGTAAGAGTTATGGCTTAGAATTTGATTTAGCTCTTAGTGAAGATAGTAAGCAAAAACTTGGGTGTAATTTTGACAGCTTTAAAGTATATACAACAAGACCTGAGACGATATACGGTGTAACTTATTGTGCCTTAGCACCTGAACATGATATTGTTAAGTATTTAATAGATAATAATTTGATTGAAAAAAATGTTCAAGTTGAGCTAAAAAGAATACTTAATCTTTCGAGTAAAGAACGATCAGCTAGTGATATTGAAGGATTTAACCTAGGCCTTGAAGTGATTCATCCTCTTACAAAAGAAAAACTTCCTGTGATGGTGGCTAACTTTGTTCTTAATGAATATGGAAGTGGTGCAGTGATGAGTGTACCTGCTCATGATGATAGAGATTATGAATTTGCTAAAAAATATAATTTACCATTTAAAATAGTTATTGATTCTGATGAAAATGAAAAAGCATATACAGGAACTGGTAAATTAATAAATAGTGAAGACTTTAATGGACTTGATAATAAAGAAGCAGCAAAAAGCATTATAGATTATTTTACAAAAAATGGTTTAGGTAATGGTAAAATAAACTATAAATTAAGAGATTGGGGAATATCTAGACAAAGATATTGGGGTGCACCTATTCCTCTTATTCATTGTGATGATTGTGGTGTTGTAAGTGAGACGAATTTACCTGTTAGTCTTCCTGATGATATTACTATCACAGGTGAGGGAAACCCTCTGGATTCTCATGACTTTAAATATACTAAGTGTCCAAAATGCTCTAAAAAAGCTGTAAGAGAAACAGATACTATGGATACATTCTTTCAAAGTTCTTGGTATTTCTTAAGATATACAGCGTCTCCTAGCATATCAGAAAAAAAAGCTTTTGATAAAGATGAAGTTAAGTACTGGATGAATGTAGATCAGTATATAGGTGGGATAGAGCATGCAGTAATGCATCTACTTTATGCAAGATTTTTCACTAAAGTTTTACGAGACTTAGGTCTTATTGATATTAATGAACCGTTTGAGAATCTTCTTACTCAAGGTATGGTATTAAAAGATGGTGCAAAGATGAGTAAGTCAAAAGGTAATACTGTAGACCCTAATAATATTATAAAAAAATATGGTGCTGATACTGCGAGACTTTTTGTTCTTTTTGCAGCTCCTCCATCAAAAGAACTTGAATGGAATGAAAATGCACTAGATGGAAGTTATAAGTTTATAAAAAGATTGGTTGCATCTTCATCTGAAGTAAAGTCGAATGATTTAGTAAATATAGACCACTTAAAGCTTAATGAGAAAGAAAAACTAGCAAGAAAGAAAGTATATCTAGCATTAGAAAAATCAAATGAAATATATAAAAGTACTTTTGCTTTTAATACTATGATAGCTTCTTGTATGGAAGCTTTAAATGCATTAAAAGATCAGAATAATGAAGATGTATGGACAGAGGGGTATTTTATATTACTAAATATTCTTGAACCAGTAATTCCTCATATCTGTTGGGAGCTTTCAGATAAGTTATTTGAAAGAACAAACTTGACTGAAATTGAAGTTAAAAAAGAAGTTTTTGTAAGTGATAGTATGACACTTGCTATTACAGTTAATGGTAAAAGAAGAGATGAACTCACAACATCTAAAGATATTAGTAAAGAAGAGATACTATCTTTAGCAAAAAAGAAGGTAGAAAAACATATTTCGGATAAAACAATAATAAAAGAGATATATGTACCAAATAAATTAATTAACTTGGTTGTACTATGAAAATAGTATTCTGTTTTATAGCTTTATTTATACTAGGCTGTGCTGGATATGAACCTATATCAAAGCTAAATAAGTCTATATTTAAAGATGAGATTTATGCTGAAGTAATAGTAGACAAAAAGAACCCTAGAAATAGTATACAGATTCAAAACAGTATTAATCAAATAATAATAAGTAAATTTGATGCAAAGATTTCAAAAAATCCAGATGCAACTAATATGATAATAGAGACAAAAAATATATCTTTTGAGCCTATTAGTTACGATCAAAATGGTTATATCGTAGCTTATCAAAGTATTGTTGAACTTGGTGTTACTTATAATAAAGAGACAACATTTCATAAAGGTACATTTAACTTTAACATCGAAGCTGAAAGTTCTATTACTGAGTCAAAAAGATTTCAAGCTATAAAAGAAGCTTCTTCAAAAGCCATAGATAGTTTTATATCAGCAATAATCGTTAAAAGTTTGTAATATATCTATGTTACAATCGAGACCTCTAAACAAATATACAAACATACAGATATAAGAGTTCAGAAGTCTCAGTTAAATAGGAATATAGAATGATAATTGATACACATACACATATTGATAATGAAGCTTATTTTAATGATCTTGATAGCGTGATAAAAGAAGCTTGTAACGATGGAGTATCAAAGATGATAATTCCAGGAGCAGATATCAATGATCTTGCTAGGGCAAAAGAGATTACTCAAAATTATGAAAATGTATATATGAGTGTAGGTATGCATCCATATCATCACGATCAATATAATGAAAAAATATTTCAAGAGTATGCTAATAATGATAAATGTGTAGCTCTTGGAGAGTGTGGCCTTGATTATTTTAGACTGCCTGAAAATATTGATGAAAAGCATAAAGAAAAAGAGTCTCAAAAGCAAGTATTTATAAATCAAATAAAACTAGCTTCAAAATATGAAAAACCTTTGATAGTTCATATAAGAGAAGCAAATGAGGATAGTTTAAATATTCTTAAAAAACATCATAGCTCAAGTAAAGGTGGAGTATTACATTGTTTTAATGCGAGTGAGAGTCTGCTTGATCTTTCAGATTATGGATTTTATTTTGGTATCGGTGGGGTTCTTACTTTTAAAAATGCTAAAAAGCTTGTTGAAGTACTACCAAAAATTCCATTGGATAAACTTGTAATAGAAACTGATGCTCCGTATCTTACTCCTCATCCTCATAGAGGTAGCAGAAATGAGCCAAAATATACAAGACTAGTAGTACAAAAAGTAGCAGAAATTTTAAATAAAAGTGAACAAGAGATTGAAGAGATAACAACAGCTAATGCAAATGAGTTGTTTTTTTCTTGAATTTTGATATACTTCGAAAAATTTAAGAAAAAACAAAATAAAAAGTAAATTTAAAATAAATTAAGGATGAGGCATGAAAAACAGTTTTTATAAAATTATTTTAATAATATCTATGAGCATATCTATTTATGCAAATGAGCTTACAAATTTAATTAATATTTCAGGTATTAACTCTGCAATTAAAGAAATACCAGTTCAAATGTCTAAAGTGACAAAGGGCTCTTTGCCTGGAGGTTCTGATGAACTTATGCAAGAGTATAAAA